>JAVBQW010000087.1:0-3359 GCA_031548665.1 Thermoguttaceae bacterium | reverse complement strand
AGATGAAATCGTCCGGCGTCAGTGCCTCGATTCCGTAAGGCTCAAGAGCCGATTTCGTAAAATCGCTCAGGTTGAATGTTACGATAACAGAAGCTTTGGCTTGAATGGCTGCGGCGAGAACATGACGGTCGTTCGGATCAGGCAACTGTAAGGTTTCGATAAGAGGTTCATAATCGCCGACGATGCAATCCAAAACATGGTTGTCCATCAGGCGGCGGGTTCGTTCCAGATTTTCCCGTTTCAAATCGGGTCGGTTTTCAAGAAGGTTCCGAATCCATTCATCGTGAATCTCGTTCGTCCACCGGGCAAGGAAGAGTTTCGAGCCCGTGAGGTACATCAACAGGTCTCGGAGCGGAGCCGGATAAAGAACGCAAGCGTCGAAAAGAACGACAGAACGTGTCATTTAATAGAGATTCAGGCGTTGGGATTCCCGAACAAGATCATCGACGGCTTCAAGACGTTTCTTCGACGTTTCTTCCTGATAAGCAAGAACGTCCTCCAACAGAACGCGGTTTTGAGAATCGTCTTTTCGGGAGTGACGTTTACCGGAATCGAGAAGTCCGATCATGAACGGTTCGGAGACGCCGAGAATTTCCGCCGCCTGACGGGTCGTCAACTCTGACCGACGGGAAAAAGCCGAGACTGCTTGTCCTTCCGCAACGGCGTTGAGCATTTCGACGAATTCGCGGACTTCTTCCGGCATCGCCCCATCCGAACTCAAGGAGTATTGTCCTGAACGGATCAACTCTTCGACGGTCGACTTCGCCAATACCTTCGCTTCTTCCGAGAGAAAGAACGGTGTTGTAACTTCGGTGATCGACATTGTTCAATAGAAATCATGGTCAGGAAACGGCATCGGCAAGGAACATCACTTCCCGATTCACGGCTCTATTATATGCCGTCTTCGAGAAAGACGCAACTCGATTTATCGTTCCGACCGCGAGGAAAAACGCCGTGGCGGTCTTGGCGGTTTTCACGAAAAATTCGATGAAAATGGAGGACTTCCTGCTTGTTTTTGACGGAATTTGAGCTAAAATGACAGAGCTGTCCGCAAGAGATCGTGTTTCCACAAATGCTTTATTCTTTTGCGTTTACGCGAATGATGCAACGTAAATTTTGAGGTCGGGGGACACGACTGAAAATCCGTGTGTCGGCGGTTCGAGTCCTTCCCGGGGAGTTTTCTTAATTCTTGGCTGAATCGGTACTTACGATACCTGTCGATGGTCGGCAGAGCAGCACTGAACTTGCTTGCGTGGGTCAAAATGACCCATGTTTTGGCAACTTAGGTAAGGAGCTGTTCCATGACCGTTCGAAGAAGTACCAAATCGTTTCCCAAGTACCAGACGCACAAGCCGACTGGCCGGGCCTTTGTCTGGTGGCAGAAAAAACGCCACTATCTCGGTAAGGCCAATTCTCCTGAAAGTTTTGAAGCCTACAGCCGCTTCATCGCCGAACTGGCCCAAAGCGGAGGACGCAGCACCGAATGATTACGGAATCCCACGTCGTTTTCGACGACGATGGCAATTCGTGTAAAGACGAGGAGCCTTTTCGTCAATTCCTGAAAGTGCGGTACGAAAACCAGAAACGCAATATTCGCATTCCACTCGCTTGGGGGGAGCGTTTGCGAAAAAGGGGTGGTTAGGTGTTTCGAATTCAACCCCAACGGGGGTTAACAAGGTAGCCGGGGGTAAGCGCCGTATTTACAGAATGCCGGCCGCGCAACCCCCGGTTGGCATCTCCTCCCCTGCCAGCACCCCAACGGAGTGCGACAACACCGAGCGTGTGCGACCCCGTTGGGGGTGGATTTCTATCTTGTTCCACGACCGGGGGTTACGGCGAGTACGCCTCACCCCCGGCTACCTTGTTGCACCCCGTTGGGGTGGGAAATTCGCCGCCCCCAATCCGAAAACGCTCCCCGCTTGGGTTTCAAGTCGAGCGATACTCGTACAACTCCTGATAGACGAAAATATGGATTCCCAGTTTCGTAAAATCCCAGCGCGGCTGGGCCGTCAACAGGAGCTTCCGCTCCGGCGCCGAAATCCGCAGGATGGTCGCTCCGCTCCCGGTCCAGCTGGCGCTTCATGACAAGAATTCACGATCTTGAACATTAGTAATACGGATATTGTCCGTCGTGCCGCCCAAGAGTGTTTTGCCTGTGCATCCGTCAAAGATGCGGGATTTCACGATTGGCTCGCCCGAGGACTCTGTACATTTCGCATTGTCGATGCTTGGCCGTGCGGCAATGTCATACAGGATCACCGCCCGGCATTCTCGGTTCCATTTGAGATTTCTCCCGAAATTTCAGATGCCCGGTCAGGTGATGATGAAGAGGAGTACGACCCGGAGAATTATGTAACCGCCTGCGACTGAAGGCATTGCCGCCGATCGATCGATTTGAATCGTTTGTTGGCAAAAAATAGGCTTTCCTCTTGATATTTTCTAAAAATACGATAAAGTAGTCGTTGACGTTCAACTGTCGGGATTTGTTCGCCTGTAAAACAAACGCTTTGACCTGTCTACCATCCAATGACGCTGTACTGCCTGCCGACTGTCGCTGAGTCGGTACAGCTGTAGAAGACCGCTCAAGCGAGTCACTTCCAGTCGTGAACAGAATCGTGGAATTTCTTCCACCGATACGCGAGTGTAAATAACACCATTCTTATTGTGGGCTTCGAGGGTTTGGCCTCCAGCTCAATCTTTTTGTCTACGCGGTCGTTTCGATCGATTTTCGATCTTCATGGTGTTTTGTTCGAAGACGCGCATTGCCCGATACCGTTCGGAGATTGTCTGTTTTCATACTCTCGAAGCTCTTGTCCTGATCTGAGCGTCCAGCTCCGATCATCATGACAACTTTTCACTTATGGAGCGAAAAGATGAATAAAGAAACCAGAATCCCGATTGGCAGAATCGGGGAATACTTGGGCTGTGAAGTGCCGCTTCCGACGGCCCACCGATGGCGACTCAAAGGGATTTCACATCAAGGTCAACGAATCAGGTTGCCTGCGATCAAAATCGGATCGCGATTTTATGTCACGGAATCAGGACTTGCCGAGTTCATCGACAAGCTGAATGATTCGTCGGAAACCATCTCCGACCGGCAATCAACCGCGACGGATACCATGGCGGCTGACAGCATCTTGGATGGTATGGAAGTGTAGGAAAACGATGAATATGATCGACGTCATGAACTATGTTGGATGAGTCCATGCGTTGAGTATTTCTACTGTATGGATTTTCCCTAAACATTTTGATACAATAGCCTTCCGTGATCGAAAATCGGATTTTTCTCGCACGGAGGGCGAGAATGAACAAGCGTTACGCTATTGTGAAAAATGTGGTGTTCGGAAATTGCCTCGTCA
>JAVBQW010000192.1:0-15171 GCA_031548665.1 Thermoguttaceae bacterium | reverse complement strand
ACAAAAAGGGTTTCAATCCCCTTTCATACGGGGCGGATCGGAAAGAAATCGACTTCGGTCGAATCCGAGGCTTTTTCCTCCCGGTTTCAATCCCCTTTCATACGGGGCGGATCGGAAAGAAGATCGTTGCGGCATGGGATCAATTTGAGGACGATAAAGTTTCAATCCCCTTTCATACGGGGCGGATCGGAAAGAAGGAAACCATTGAATCGTGGGAGCCCAAGACGATGGAAGTTTCAATCCCCTTTCATACGGGGCGGATCGGAAAGTCTCACATTTCCAATATCTCCAACCAATAAAGGAGACAGTTTCAATCCCCTTTCATACGGGGCGGATCGGAAAGTGGGCGTCCGAGCCGCCGGCGGATCCGGCCAGGTAGTGGTTCTATCACAACACTTTCATACAGGGCGGAACTCAGACGTAGAATGAAAGCAGCCGCAACCTTCCGTCTTCGTGGTTTCAATCCCCTTTCATACGGGGCGGATCGGAAAGTTCCGAAACGGTCCGCGACCGCTTAGAGCAACCAGTGGGTTTCAATCCCCTTTCATACGGGGCGGATCGGAAAGACGGAGATTCCGAAAATCGTCGATATTATACCAAGCCCGGTTTCAATCCCCTTTCATACGGGGCGGATCGGAAAGTGCAAGGGAGTGGCAGGAGGTTGTCGGACACGATGGGGTTTCAATCCCCTTTCATACGGGGCGGATCGGAAAGCGTAAAAGAGCATCTGGCCGGCGTGAAACCAAACGACCCGGGCGGTTTCAATCCCCTTTCATACGGGGCGGATCGGAAAGAGCGGGCGTTGCAAACTGCGGCACGCCAAGGAGTTGGGACGGCGAAATTCATAACCTCGCCAACAATCCCTCCTTTGTCGACGTCTCCTGGCGGTAACTCGTTCCCAAATCGGTTGTAAGTCACTGGCACACCGCAAGTTGCAAAAAAGTCATAACCTCGAGTACCCCGCCAACACAAAAATTATCGTTTACCCTGGCACAACTCGGACACCTTCGGTGTTCCGGCTAAACGGACAATCGATAAAATTGACTTTGGTGATGTACTCGCCCGCTTTTTGCGATTGTTTCAACCCCCGAGTTACGGCGAGTACGCCTGCACTCGGGGCTCTTTAGCTATACGATAAACAATCGCTCCTGGTTTGTCAATCCACGGACGCCGTGGATTCTCGTCTGCTCAAGGCAACGCTCGCAAATCCGATAGATTCGAACCGAATCCTCGGACACGTCAATCGCCTCCAACAGACGGCCTTGCATCTCCTTGAAACGACGCTCGTCCAGTTCCACCTCGAAGACGCTGTACTGGACCCGATAACCGTAGTCCAACAGAATCTTCGCCACGCGGTTCCGACGCTTGTCGTTGCTACAATCGTACGTGACGGCCAAAAACATCGCGGTCCCCCCTTTCACCGCCATAAGCGGAAAAAGTCCGGTACCCGCTCCGTCTTGATTCCCTTCTCCAACCGCTCCGCGTGCTTGTCGATCAGGTCACGAGCCGAAATCTTCTCCGACAGCCGAGCTTGGAACCCTGTTCTCTCAAATAAAGCGTGCTCATGGTCGTTCCTCACTTTCTGTCAAAAGACATCCGGGAACGCAAACGCCACGCCAACAAAGGGCTCTACTTCATCGTTAGCGAAACGGTGTTCGCGGTGCAATAGCAGCCGGAATGGAGGCGTACTCGCCGTAATGACGGTTTCCGCCGTCATTACGCCGGAGTACCGGCTCCATTCCGGCTGTTATCTTACGAACATTATTTCACTAACTTTGTGCTGCAAATACTAACGGAACACCGTGATAGGGATTCTACAGGTGGTCGCCGATTTGATCGATAACCCATACATTGTTCGATTCTTTGTGCAGGTACGCTCGAATCGCCGGGTTTCCTTTGCGCACATAAAACTCATGCGTTGACGGCGGTTTCGGCTCTCCCTTCAGGTCATGCAGGTCGAACGAGTCTGGATTATGCTTGCCGTTTGTATCAAGGAATTTTGCCAGTTCGTCGATGGATTTGTTGAACAAAACCATCTTTTCTTTGGAGGAACACCATCTTTTTGCGCTTTTTTCGACATTGGGGCCGAACTGGATTCGTTCATGCGGCGACGGTAGGAGACCGTCGGAATAAACTTCGTCCTTGGCGCGTTCCCAACAGAGTACCCCCCACGGCGTGAGTTCGACCATGTCGTCCACACGGCTGACGTAGAGTTCGTAATCCAGACTCCCCGCCTCCTCGACAGTTAAGATACCCTTTCTTTCAAATTGCCGACAGATATCGAGGTTCTTTCGAACCACATCAATGACGGCATTGTCCAAATTGAGCGGCATTCGGGGAATGGAGATGATCTCGTTGGCTCCTTCGAATTTGTACACGATTTCGTCGGCGAAAAACATTCCTGCCGTCTGCATGAATCCTTGAAAGGACTTGAAGCCGCCGCTCAATTGAAAAATGATTGTATAACCGTTGCATTTCCAAGAAGGAATTTCGTCCGCAAGCTTTCGAGCAAGTTTTGCGACCCCCTCTTGGAAATCGCGGACGCTCTTCGTATTCAATTTTTCGCAGCAATGCAAGGAAACCTGCCGAATCCCTTGAAGTTCAAACCATTCTTTCAGCTTCAATGCCGTCTGTTCTCCTTCGTAGGTGTCGGTGTGAAGCAACAGATGTTGATCCCGAGCAGCGTCGGCAAGTTGATCTCGGTAAAATGAAAGAATCGTATTGATTTCCGCGCTGGCGTTCCTGAATTCATTGACGCTGACACTTTGTTCCAAACGATTCCATGCGAGCTCCAGACAGGCAACAATTTCCTGTTTTTCCCCGATCGAAAGTTCGCTCTCTTTCTTGTTGGATAATTCGTTGAGTCGTTTGCTCTTTTCGCGATTCGGATTCGTCAACAGCGACGTTCCGCAGGTCGAAACAATAAGATTCGGCATGATTTACTCCGTAAAAAAGTGATTGGTATCATTTGTTCGGCAACGCCACGTCGAGGACTTGTCCTTCGTGAAAATCGGGATGGTGCGAGGCGACGACGACGGCACCGAGACGGGGATCGTACACGGCGACGGCGGCGGCGGGGGAGCCGTGCAGTTTGTGAAACGCCATTCCGTAACGCCAGATCGGCGCCCGTCCTTCGACGATCACGACGCAACCGCGAGGAATCTCCGGAAGCAACGGCAACGGCTCCGACGGCAAGATCGGCGACTCCACGCCGATCGAATAAAAAACGTGTTGTGACTGCATAGTTTGAAATTCTCCCATCAACGTCGCGATCGTTCATCGTGACGTGTTTGAGCGTTTTGCCCCCGGTTCTCCTGCGACGTTTCATTGCCTGTGCGAAATTTGTCCTCGTCGAAGGGAACGATTTTCGGATAGCGTTTATTCCCGTCCCGTTTCAGTTCGTCGAAAGGAGGTTCGCGTTCTTCCGTGTCACAAAAGAAGGCGTCGTATCCGTACAACAAATCTGCTTTCGGATCATCAGGATCGAAACGTTTGAGCGTTTGGCCGGAAATCAACCTCGTGTCGATCCCGGTTTCATGACGCAGTTTTTCATCCAACGGCCCGCACACTTCGAGCGTCGTCATGCCGACTTGTTTATTCTCGTTCTGGGGATCCGGCTTTGGTTTGGAAAACTTCGAAAACCAGGCATGTCCACCCCTGGTGTTTTTTGATTTCTTGTCTTTCCCCTGCGTTCGAGTCACTCCGCGCGGATAGCGAAGGTTTTCGACGGGCAACTGCATTTTTTCCCAGAGAACCAAACGTTCTTTCGCCAATCGCAACAGCGCCGTATCGGAAAACTCCTGTATCGGCACGTTTTCTCCGAATTCGTTCAGGAGCCCAAGGACTTTCGCTTGACAGTGTCCAAGACCAAGCGGTTTTCCACCTCCGAGTCTCCACGTCGCATTGCACGCCAGCAGAAGTAGCGCGAGTTCTTCTTCGCTCAACGAGCGAACGGCCAAGCGCAAACGTCCTTTATTTCCTTCCGGAAGAAGCTGGACCGAGATGTTTGCGTTCTGGCTTACCTTGGATTCAAGTCGCCCTGACGGGTCGTAAATACCTTGTGTTTCGAACCGCCAAGGTGCCTTGGGATCGGCGATTCCGGCTTCCGTCGAGTTCCGATACACTTTGTAACCGCGAAGTCCGGCATCGCTCGACACCGTTTTCGGATTGTCGTCGTTTCGATAAAATGCCATGCAGCCCGGATGCGGCGAACTCATCACGGCAAGCGGAAACGGCCCTTGCAACGTTTTAGCCGCGTTTTCGAAAACAAGATTTTCCGGACAAATCCGGCCCGCAAACGCGTTACCGTGAACGTCGACGCCTTCCTGTTTGACGGGAACCTGTCCAAACAAATCCGTGACGGGCGAAACAAGGTTGTCCGAACGAAAACAATCGGGATAAACTTTCGGGGGAACGGCATCCTTGACGGGAATCCCCTCGCGTCCCCAACGAGCCCATTGAATGCTCTTAATCTGGTCGGCACGTTCAATAACCGTTACACCGTCATTCGGCTGGAGCCAGATCAAATCCCCTTTTTTCAACGATTTTCGCACGCCGTGTCGATGCCGGAACATATATTCGGCCCAAAGTTGCTTCGGCAACTCGATTTCAGCGTCTTTTCCTTTTCCCCTGAAGGCTCCTTCGAATTTGTCGGCCGCAGCGCCGCTTTTCTTTTTCTTTCCCGGGACCGGCTGGCCCGAGAGTTTCAAACACCATGCATGGGCTGAATTCGGATTCCGTTGAATGCTTCGAACGGCACGAAGTTGGGGTTGGTTGTTTCGGAAACCCGTCGGCTCCAGATCCGCCCAAAGTTGAACGATTTCTTTTCCACCGGCCGTCGGCCGCGGCAGGTTTCTTTCAAAACGTACAATATCATTGACGTCGACCAGGCAGGTCTCACCCAATTCGATGATTCCGCTTTTTTTATAGTCTCCGGGAGAAACGACACGGGCCAGAAAAACCCGCGTCCCATCTTTTCCGGCGCCCAATTGGAGATTACGTCCCTGGCAAAGAAACATTCCCGTGTCGATCGTCGCCGGCGGTCCGGCCGTCAACAAGGTCATCAAATTCCGCAACGCTCCGCGGATTCCCGTCGCCGGAACGATTACGTCGGCGTCGATCTTCATCGCCTTGTATGTTTTATGGCCGATCTCCTTGATTGCACGTGCTTTATCTTCTCTGCTCTTGTTTGGAGCACATCGAATCGCGATTTCCTCATCGCACATCCCGGCACTGGAGAGGAGCGGACTGAGTGTTTCGATATCCAACTCGATGATTCCCGTAAACCGGCCCGTCTCTCGTTCGTCGACGGTCAACGGCGTGAACGGTTTTCTTTCCAGCGTC
This sequence comes from Thermoguttaceae bacterium, assembly GCA_031548665.1. Lineage (GTDB taxonomy): Bacteria > Planctomycetota > Planctomycetia > Pirellulales > Thermoguttaceae > WRKP01. Next base: position 9,828 of record JAVBQW010000192.1, on the reverse strand, counting down.
GTTTTCGGCTCTGCGAACGGTAAGAAAGTGTACGGATTGTAGAACGGCATTCCAAGCACTGAAGCCGGAGCTTGATCCTGCCGATTCCGGGAAACCGGCGAGGCGACTCCACTTGAAGGCGTCGGCGTTCTTTCCTGTCCTCCCCGCCGCGAGTTTCCTTGCCCCTGTTTTCCGCCGCCGGATTTTTTTGATTCGTCTTTTTTGTACGTTTCCAACGGTTTTTCCGCCTTGCCGGGAACCGTCACTTTTTTGATGATCCCGTTTTCTTCTTCGATCAGGACCTCGATCCCGTCGGCGGCATCCACGGCATTGAAACCGATCATGCTATTCTGTACGCGTTCTTCTTTCACTCCTTTGCTTCTCGTGACATTCACATAGTATTGAATCTCGCCCTTGCCTGTTTTCTTGACGATCAGATTCGACGTGTAGGTTTTCTTTTCGCTCATGAGATACCTCGTTTCAACGACGTGAAGGTTGGAGTTCGGTGAATTGCGTGGAAAATGGTCCTGTCGCCGTCGGCGTGGCAACCAAGGCAAGGCGTCCGCTGGATTTCGCCGATCCGATACGGAGGAGACCGAGGTCAAGCGCCCGGAGTGTCTTGGCAATCCAACAGGATTCCTTTTCACGCACGTCCTTAACGATCAACGTGCAGTGAAAAACGAGTTGTTTCGCCGTTCCGGTTGTCTGATCGGTCGCGGAAGAAATCAAAACCAGATTATCGAACAACAAATGTTCGATCGCGCCGCCGGAAAAAGCGTCGATGGCGACGTGCATCCGTTGCCGGACTTCACTCCGATCGTCAAGGGATAATGTCGAGGAAAGCTTCCCCGATTCCGAGACCGGGCAGAGGGCGTCGGAAAAATGAACGCGACCGGCTCCGTGCAGGCTCCCGAACAGGGCGTCGACCGGATGTTTCTCCCGGAGTTTATTCCAATAGACCTCATTGTTTTTTTCGTTTTCATCGAACAGCCAGCCGAGGTCGCTTCCACTCTGTTTCTTGTCGTGTTCGAATTTTCGAACAGAATCGGCGACGATCTCCGGATTGTCCGGATTCTCCCTTGCCGCCAAACGAGAGCACCAGTTACGAAAAAGTCCGTGCAGCGTCGAACCGGGGAGCAGCCAATAATCCTTGCCGTCCGCCGCTCGAATCCGATGCGGCTCCGCGTCGGTGTCTTCCGAGCTTCCCTGGGCGATCAAAAGGTCCTGTCCGCGAGGGATACTCAATGCAAACCGTACGACGAGATCGTTCGTCGGCGTTCGTGATTCGGCGTCGAATGATTTGCCGGAAATCTGGCCGGTTTCACGCCAAGCGTAATGATCGTCGAGATACGCCGCATAATCGTTCCGATCCGTCAAGTCATAAACGGTGCAACGGAAATCACGTCCCTGCGCCAAGCCGACACCGCGATTCGAGTTGCCGCCGAGAATCAAACCACGACGAAACAGTACCGCAAGTTCTTTCAGAAATTCCTCGCCGTCCCCGTCCCTGTCGTGGAACCAGAGCGTGATTTCCGCCGTCGACTTCGGCGGCGCGTATTCGATCGAATAAAGTCCATGCTCCAACACGCTTCCCGTATGTCGGCAACGCTGATGATGCGTACGCCGAATCGCGTCGACGCCGTTCGTTTTTATTTCGACATCAGGAACGACCAGCGGACTCGGCGAACCGTTCTCGGCCGACGAACCGAACCGGGCTTCGACGTCGCTTCCCGATTTTTCGGAACAAGATTTCTCCCAAGCGCCGCGTAATACCCCGGCCAAGCTCGTTCCACGAAGGACGAGACGGCCCCGACCGTCCCGTGCGAGCAACATTTCGTTGCCGAACGAACCGTCCCCGGCGGCCAAGCCGTGTTCGAAATGGAGCGTCAAGGTCAACCGGTGTATTTTCGACGAAACACGCCGAACGAACGACGAATGAAAAGCGGTGTTCATGTTTTTGGACGTTTATGAGCGTGATTTGGTGTTGTTTCCGTCGGCGACAACCAAGTCGATGAGGAGCTTCAGACCCACGGCGGCGAGTTTGGGAGGCGTTTTTTGGACGAAATTTCGAATTCCTTCGAAGCTCTTTTCCCATGTCGCCCAAATTCGTTCGGTCCGTTCCGTTTTTTGTCGGTCGAGGAATCGAAGAGCTTCATCGGTTTCGACTGCAAGACGATTTCGAACTTCGGCCAGTTGACTCGAACTCGGTAACTTGCCCCGGTTTTGTCGCCAAATTTCGAGCGTTTGTTCGATCACCACCTTTTCGTCGGCAACGGAACGGGAACGTCGCAAAGCGGATTTTCCCGGATCGTACATTTTCGTTGCTTTACCGGGATGGAACGCGACGGCTCCGAATCCTTGTTCGCGTCCGCCGCCGAGACCTTTTTTGATCCGTTCTTCGAGTTCGGATTTCGTGACACGATTATCGAACACAATCACCGCGCCGGGCTGGACGACGCGGCAGGCGCGAATCCGTTTTCCTTTGCCGCTCAACGTTCCGATTCCGTGCCGGTTCCAACCGAACTGGACGCCGACGACGGTTCCCAGTGCTTTGGAGGGGTTGAGCCCCCAATGCTTTTCGACGAACATCTTCAACTCTTCATCGGCGGTCGGAGCCGTCGGTCGATCTTCCAGTCGAATCGGCGATTGCACGATCACGATGTTTGCCGTCAACTTGTCGGAATCGGGGCGGACTCGTTCGAGCGTCCAAGGGAGCAAGGAATCGTTTTCCGTGACGTCAAGAACGCGAAGCCGACCGTTGCCTCGAACGGTCCGGCTCCGCCCCAGGGAAACGAACGGGTCGACATCAAGCGATTGTTTCAAGGCTTCGGCGACGCAATGAGGGAGGAGCACGATGCCGGACCAGACGATCGGCGACATCGATTCGAGTTGGTACAGGTTGCGTCCGTCCTCGTTTTTCGTTGCGCGATCATTGAGAACGCCGTGGGCCGTCGGGATGCGCGGCATGGAACGGCTCTTCCAGAGTTCGACGGATCGATCGGTTCGAGAGCGAAGCAAAACGCCGTCGGACGCCTTGAGCGGGTTGGCCCCTTCGATTTGGCTCCAATCGATTTCTTCAATTGCGGTGTCGACGACCGTTTTTTCGTCAAGCTTGTCTCCTTCGACGACGAGTTTGGCGACACGATGCGTCAAGCTGACTCGAATCGGAATGGGATAGTCTCCGGGGTCTTTACGCTGTTCCGACGAACAGGGAAGGAGCGGCCAGACACGGAAAGCGTCGTTCGTGAAACAAAACGTCGCCGCTTCGTCGCCGCAATCTCGGGCGATGCGGTTGACGATCAATCCTTGCACCGCGCTGGCGGGGAGCGTGAAACCGCTGCGGATCACGTTGGCTCGAACCGGCGTTTCCGGACAACAAATCGGCGACTCGGCTTCGAACACCAATCGAACGGCGACGGAACGCTTGTCGTGCAAATCGAACGAGAGGAACGGCTTTCTCTCATCTTGCGGCTTCGCTTCGAACAAACGGTTCAGCAAGTCGCCCGGTTTGACCGTTTCGCCTTTCAAGCGGACGATGCAGCGGCCGTTACCTCGGTTGCGGTTACCGCCGACGGATTCCAACGACAGCATCGCCAGCTGGACGGCAAGTCCTTCTTGGGAATTCTTGTCGACGTCAAGGAACAAGGTTCCTTGGAAAACGGTTCCCACGGGAATTTGTTCGACGGTCCGAAGCGATTTTTCCTTTGCTCGTCCCCGTTTCGGGTCAATTGCCGTTCGGGAAACATATTTCGTTTCAATGCTTTCCTTGTGATCTTTATTTTCTGCGACGGCGTCGTTCAATCGAAAACAGGCTTCCCGACCATCATCGGGATTCTGCTCGTCGGAGCTTCCTGGTCGACCGGCACAACGGTCGGCCAATCCGTGAAGGAAATCGCAATGTCCGCCGAGACGGAATTCGAGTTTCATCAATTCTTCGCGGATCAATCCCTTGAGGTGATTGGCCGGAATGATCGGCAAGCCTTCCCGATTGCGAGGAATCCGTTGATCGACAAGGACATCTGCCGCTCCGGTTCCCGGCTCCGCGTCGCTTGTCAGTTTGAGTGTATAGTCAATTTTCATAATCGCAAATTTTGTAGAAACCTTAGGCTCTCATTCGAAAATTTCATACCCGGTTGTACTTCGCTTGCGTTTTAGCCGCGCAGCGTGAATTGATTTCGACGGGTATACTTTTAGCGGAAGACCGATCAAACGGTCGTCTGCTCCATCCGATGTTCTTCTTCGAGAAGCTCGACGGCGTCGCAGAACATCGTCGAGCGGACCGGTTTGCCGTGTTCCGTCGTTTCGTCGCTCCATTCGGTTCCAAGTTTGCCGTCGAAATCGTCTTGGATCATCTCGGCCAGCTCACGGTTCAGCTTGCGCATCGCGGCAAGTCGCTGAACCCGTTGCGCCCACGGAAGCGAAAGGATCGCCTGGCATTCGATCCGCAGACTGCGGGGATACTTTTTTTCCTTTAGTGTGCCGCGGAGCTTGAGGAGCCGTTCAAGATCGTCGTCGACCTTGTACGGTTTTTGTGTCAGTCGGATTTCCGTTCCATCAAGATCCTCGTCGATGAATTGTCGGTCCCGTTTCCGGCGGGCGGCAGGCGTGTCGAGCATCGACTCGGTAAGATGTTCCCAATCGATTGCCGCCGGAGTCGGTTCGCCGTCCTTCTTTTCTTCTTTTTTGCGGAACTTTCCCTTGGCGCTTCCGAGGAGGCTTTCGGCGTAGGGAATCGACGTATGGAGCGGCAGCGTCACGCCGGTGAAGGCGATGCCCGCGCTGATCGAGAGCCGATTGCCCGTTCCCGGCCAGAGAGAGGAGATTCCGTCTTTCTTCGCCGCTTCGGCCTTGGCTCGACTCCGTTGCGAAAATTCGTCGATGATCGTTTTTGCAAGGTCCAAAGCGTAGGAAGAATGGGCCAGACAAAGAATGTCGTCCCCGCCGAGAATGAGCGGACGGAACGGCAACACGATCGGAACGTCGCTTATTATCGGGTCAAGATTGTTGAATTCCTCCGCCCACCATTTTTCGATGGTTTGGGAGAGAGCGGCATAAAACGCTTCGCGGGTACAGGCGTCGAGATCGCGGCTCATGCGGCCATACCATGTGGTTTTGACCGACTCGTCAACACTGCCGTTTTGTTGCTCGAACGCCCGAAACTGACTTCCCATATCGTTGCCGTCGAGAGCGACGACAGCCCAACGATTCCGGTCTCCAAGCGATTCGGCTCCGTAGTATCCCGCGTCGGGCTCGCCGTCTTCCGCTTCGGAGCGAACGCTGGAAAAGAACTCCACCTGGTCACGAAAAGGAGCGATCTTTTCCGGCAAAGTCAATTTATTCAGAATTCGTTGATCGAAGGAATTGGCTTCTCTCCGTTTTCCGACCGCTTCGTGACGCTTCCAAACGAGCGGATGGATTCCCTTGTTGGCGTTAGGTCCTTTGCTCTGTTCGAGGGTGATCGGCCAAAGACCGGAAACACGGCACGGTTCACCTTCCAAGGACTCGGGAACAAACGGATGAAGATCGTCGGCACCGTGAACGACGTCGGAGAATTGTTCTCCCGAACCGATCCTGAGGTCGAGTCCGTACCCGGCGGCTTTTTCGATCAGTATTTGTCGGATAACCTCAACCGATTCCACATGGAGGATACCACGACCGCCGCCGGTAAAAATGGTATTTTTCGGATGGGTTTCACGAATTGATCGATCGAATTCATCGATGAGCAGGCTTGCACCGATCACGTATTTCAGTTTGGGAACGCTGAAAATGAATTGCTGAATTCCTTTGATATCGTAGGCAATGTATCTCATGGGAGCGGGACGGTTGATTTGTGCCGAGGTTGCTGACCGGGTTGAATATCAAGGATATGCGTTTAGTGGGATAAGAGACGTGAAGAAGTTATACAAACACACTCGCTTCCGAGTACATTTCTTGCGGTAAATATTGATTTCGCATAAACGCTGTTCGATATTCTAACGTATTGAGTAATCGATTTCACCACCCTCAGGGAACTTTTTTTGCCGAAACCATGTCCCTCCGGCAGGCGGCAGGTAAATTCTTTACTCAAAAACGGTTAATCGATTTCGTGTATCCTTCCGCGATTCTGCGGTGAGAGAAATACGGCACGAACGGCAGTCTGCTATTCTGCTTGATTTTCTCGCCGTGGACAGGACTTCTCGAATGCCCAATTCTTCGCCTCCTGTGTCCCGGCGGAAGTGTGACAAAATAACTCGCGTCTACTAAACGAGTTACGGCGTTTTGTCACAAAGTCACACTTTTTTCGGTGGAAGAAATGCCGCCGGAATCTTGATTCCGTCCTCGATTTTGCGCTCGGGTTTTGCGCAAACATCCGGAATGGCTTGAAAAATATTTTTGAAGCCGTTTCGCTCTTCAATTCGAGCATCTTCGTCGCTTTTCATCAACGGAAGCGGAGCGTTTTGTGCTAAATCCTGCACATCAATAGAGGCAGAGCAAGTGTTTGCAACGTCCGACAAAAGGTTTCAGCAGAAAGGAATGTAAAGCAAATGAGTAACGAATCTCAAGGAGAAGGAATGGAAAAGAAAGAAGAACGAAACGGACAGGACATCATGGGGATTTTGGGGCTCCATGTGATCGGCGAGGACGAGGACGGCGGGATCACGGTGTATTCGGAATCGAGCGGCAAGAAGTCGACGGTCAGCAATCCCGGCCAAGTGAAAGAGGAGAAATTGGTCCAACTTTGCGGAGACGGTGCGCAGGAACTTGTTAAAACCGCAGGAATTGCGGCGATTCGGGGGGCAATCGCCCAAGCTGCGCACCGAGCGCGGCGGCTCTCCGAGAACTCGGTTCGCCGTCAGGGAATCTGGGAAACGGCGGACGGCTCCGTTGCCGTCGTTGCCGATGGAGTCTTCTGCAAGTGGAACGGCACGGCGCTCGACATATCAGCGCCGTTTGAGGACGGCGTTTTTTACGACACCACCTCGGCATCGTGGAGAGTTGATTTTCCTCAACTGAAGCAGGACCTCGAACAATTCGACCGAGAAAAGGCTCGGACTGTGTTCGAACAGCTCTGCGCTTACGTTAACAACTGGATTTGGGCGTCCGGCGACACGGAACGGAACGCCAAGATCGCCCGGATCGTCGCGGCATTGTTCGTTGCGACGTTCATCCAGACGATCTGGAATTGGCGACCGCAAGCCAGCATCACCGGCGAATCGCACTCCGGCAAGAGCACGTTGTTCGAGTTTTTCCGTCGGATTCTCGGCAGTCTGGCCGTCGGTCTCGAAAAGTCGAGCCCCGCCGGTCTGCGTCAAGCGTTGCGGTCCAGCGCTTCGGTCTGCATGAAGGCGGCAATGAGCAAGTATACTGAAAACGGCTAGAAACTACCTTTTTCGTTTTCGACTGAAAAGAGCCCCAAGTGCAGGCGGTACTCCGCCGGAACTTGGGGGTTGAAGCGGGGAAAACGTGGAGTTTGTCCCCGTTTGCGGTATATAACGACGAATTGGATAAAGTGAAATCCTGATATGACACAAGTGAAGGGGCGGCGAGTTCCTTCAAAACGGAAACGCCGGGGAACGGTCTGATACACCGCTTCCCCGGCCGACCAAACCATCTCACCATAAGAAATGACATGCAAAACGAAAAAAACGCCATTCCATCCGGACGACGGACGGTTGATCCTGTCCCAAGTCCGGCCTGACTGACGAACACGCCCAGCGGCGCCCGTAGGGCGTCAGGGCGATCAAACCCGACGTGGATCGATGATCTCAACGCCCAAGAGCAAGCGGCATCAACCATCCTTTGCGAGTCCCGGTATCTGAAAATTCCTCCACTGTTGGGCTATTCTACCTTTGGGACCGCGGGCGGCTGTGATGGGGCGGGACGCGCCGCTGCCCGAACATATGGTCTGACCGTTGGCAACCTACGCCATTAAGTGTTTTGATGCCGGGAAAACCGGCCGTTTTGTTAAAATACGGTTCTTTTTGAGGGCGAAACATTTTCGGTCGTTAAATGCCCCATTTTGCCAAATTTCAAAATCATGCTTAAAAACCCGCCAAACCACCCTATTTTGAAGGGTTTTGAAAACACTTAACGGCGTTGGTTGGCAACGGTGGAGAAAGATCAGTCTTTGACTCCATTATACGCTTGATTGGTGGTTCGCTGTCGACGTTCTCTTGGGTGACGTGTTCCTGAATAGCAGGCGCAGCTGGTGAAACGGGTTCGGATTGTTGTTCGTTATCCCGGGCGTCGCCGTTGTTCGTCACTTCCTGCTCGTCGTGCTCAAACATGTTATATACCGAATCCAGATCACCCCGCGAAACGTACTCCGCTTCTGGCGCTTCGAATACGATCACGGCATCCAGCCAGTCCTCATGGGCCGCACTTCGCAGTAGCAACGACGACCTCGGAGCCAAGATGGGCCGCCGTGCAACAGTCCAATATTATTGATCAACTTCGGCAAAAAGTAAACAGTAATATTGGCCAAATAAATATTATGTCGCAAAAAGTAAACGGCGGTTTTTTTACGGTCTGGCAGGCATTTACCGTTTGTGCGTGCAAACTGTGGTGGAACCTTCTCCACGAATGATTCTTCACCTTGAATCTGCGGACACCCAAAACACAAGCGATTTGCTGATGATTCGGGATAGAGCTCCCATAATTCAGGACAACGCTTCCATGTCCAGTGTTTGTAATTGCATGACAGACAATGACTTGCAATTCAAAAAAATGTCCATAACCATAATATCATAACGTAACACAATAATATTATAGCGATAATTCATTTACTTAAACCCGGAAAATTGACGCGGTTGCGGCCGCTTCGCGGCCTTCACCGTATCAATTTTCATTGAAATTCAATCCCCTTCATCAGAAATAGCATTCCTCTACTTGTGTCTCCATCGCTCCTCTGGCAAAATCTCCTCCGCTGAAACATTACTTTGTTGCTTGTGATTGGCTGTTTCTGTGGCAATGAGCTCTCGATATAAACACACTTTACTGACGATTCTTTCTCGCTTGGCATCTGGCAGGTCAGGCATATCGCTTCTGCATCATTACTTCATTGCGATACAAACACAAGTTGCTTGTGTTTCATAAGGGGGTATCGGAAGATCGGTATATCGCGTTTATAATTTGTACAGCGAATCTCAAAGCATTTCCGAGGTAATCGGCCCACCCCGTTTTCCATGTCGACTTCTGACTCCACATCGAAACCAACTTCGACTTGAGGTAATCCGACCGGGCGATGTCCCCGCACCCCGATCTTTTATTTGCTTCTGTCCACGTTCTGCTATAATGATGTTCGTGCCATTCAGCGTTATGCTCATCTCGCACCGAATAACCGTACATATCAGGACTGCTTGCCGGTAAGTAGTCCTGAACCCATTCGAATCAGCATTTTAAGTTGCAGTACAAGAGCAACCGGCGCTCAACGTATGTCTTTTTTGCTCCCGTATCGCCGGGTTCTCGTCGCCCCACCGGTTGGAAACCGGCGGGGTGGCAATATTCCCACTTTTATACTACGATTATTCTCTCGCGCGACATAATGTTGCGCTTGTTGGTGAGGCGAGTCTCGCCGTTTACGACGTTCTTTCACCTATGTCTCTCCCGTGACTTCGTTGGAAGACCTTGCCGTTCAGCCTTAAAAACAAGGGCTTTTGGTGGTAAGTAACGGTGATGAATGTTTATCCCTGCACCGACCGGCATCCCCGTGATTCCGGTCGGTTTTTGTTTAACCCCGTTTAGCCGGACGTCGCAGACGCCGGCGCTGGAGGACCCAATGAGTCATATCGTTACAATTCAAGTCGAGGTCCGTGATCTCGACACGATTCGATCGGCGTGTCGCCGGTTGAATCTCAAGGAGCCCGTCCA
>JAVBQW010000042.1:0-16702 GCA_031548665.1 Thermoguttaceae bacterium | reverse complement strand
TAGCAAGAAAGTTGTCGTTTCTGTCTCTTCGGCCTGAAAGGCCATCGCATCACAGCCCAGGGCAAGGCGTACTCGCCGTCGCCCTGGGATACCGGTCTCACCAACCGCCGCCCTGTAAGGGCAGTGCAACACCGGTATTGCACTGCCCTTACAGGGCGATCATTCCTTGGGGCGTTGGCAACCCAGGGCGACGCCTTCGGCTCTGCCCTGGGCTGTGATGCAATGCCCCTCCGGGGCGAAATCGACAAATGATCAACTTTTTCGCTACACTCTCAGCGATTCCGGCAATGTCATTCCGGAAACGGAATTGAGCCTTAAACATTGCCTAGTAAAAAGTTAAGGAAATAATGTTCATGAGAATGGATTAATGGCCGTCATCCCCGCGAAGGCGGGGACCTAGACGAAAGACCTTATTGATCGTTTGCATCCGTCAATCACGTGTGCAAGAACCTATTAAATCTGTTTTCTAGGTCCCCGCCTGCGCGGGGATGACGATATCTTTTCCCTTTCCATGAAGATCAATTCGCTGACTTCGTACTAGACGAACTTGGCGAAAGCGGCGACCAGTTCGTCGATCATCTGCGGCGTGTGGGTCGCGAAGACGGCGATTCGGAGGGCTCCTTCGGAACCGAGACCGGCGTACCGCGGAAGATAGGAAATCAGCATTCCGTTTTCTGACAATTTCTTTTGAATGCCACGCATGTTGCGCGAGGAACCGAGCGTCAGGACAACAATTGGAATCGGTGAATCGTCGACGATCAAGCCGATCCGACGCAAACCGTCCTTGAGGAGCGCAATGTTTTGCCGTAATTGATCTCGCAACCGTTCTTCGGCGAGAATCGTCAGCGCTTTGGCGGTAGCCGCCGCGATCGGATTGGCCGGGGCGCTGGCCCCGATAAACACCGTAGAACGTTCTTTGAGCCGCTGGACAAAAGATTCGCCGCCGGGCAAGACGCCGCCGCAGCCGCCGACGCCTTTGCTGAGCGAAAAACCGAGATAAAGATTGATCGGAAGATTTGACGTTTCACCGCTCATTCCGCCACCGAAAAAGTCGTCGAATTCGCCGGTCGACGAATCCTCCAACGTTCGGTTCGCGGCGGCGGGATCGATTCCGAAATGCTCCAGCGTTCCCCGACCACGTTTTCCAAGAACCCCGAAGCCGTGGGCGTCGTCGACCAGCAACGAGGCTCCCTCGTAGTTTGCAAGGAGCGACACGTATTTCGAAATCGGTGCAAGGGTTCCGAGAAACGAAAAAACCCCATCCGTCAGGACGAGCGGCCGTTCGTGGATCTGGAGATTGCTTTCGAGTTTCGTCCGCAGATCTTCAACGTCTCGATGCCGGAAAACGATCGGACGACAACGAGAACCTCGAATCCGTCGGGCCGCGTCAAAGAGCGAATAATGTGACGACTCGTCGATGAAGAGTCGGTCGAAAGTTCCTTCAAGGGCGTCGAGGAGAATTTGGTTCGCAGCGTATCCGGAAGACGTATAAAAGGCGGTTTCGGAACCGATCATTTCGGCGACCCGACGTTCGACCTCGAAGACCGGCGGAGAAGTAAAAGCAACTCGACTCGTCGCCGTTCCGACACCATATCGAAGCACCGCCTCACAGGTTGCGGCCAAGACTTCCGGCTCCGATTGAAGACCGAAATACCCGTTGCCGCCAAAATAATGATAAACGCGTCCAGCGACGTTGACCATGGCGTCCGGGGGACCTTCGAGACTCAACGATTCCTCGACGGCGGCTTGACAAGGAGTCTTTGCCTTCGAAACTCCGCGGAGAGGCGACTCGTTGTTCCAAAGCGAAAAACTGAAGGGATGGTTCTCGAAAAAAGGCATGGAATATCGAATAAATTTGATCACCCGGACGCCGTCAACGACCTGCGAAGCATATCGACCTTCGCTTCCGAAAGCAAGAGCAAAATGTCTTCCGCAGGACAAGCGGTTCCTCCGTCGAAGATTGGAAAACGGCTCCGAATTGGCAGAACGTTTCCAGCGACGGAACGGCAGCACGATACTCTTTTCGGTGCGTTTTTCGAACGGGGATAAGGCTTCGCTCGAAAAAACACTCGACTTTTTTCAGAGCCGCGCCCGTCAGGAAGCGGTAAACGGTGTTCAGCTTCCTGACTACGACCACTGGTCGCAGCTCATTTCGGAATTTTCAGAGGTTCCTAAACTCGAGAGCCTAACTCTTGGCAGCGGTCGACTCGGGTTTGCGACCGACGAAAAGGTAATAGGGCATACGAAAGAACGGATTCGGAAACCAGGGAATCCGCGTCAACCGTTCTTCGAAGAACACCGTTTCGAACTTCCGCTGGAGGTACGGAACATGGTCCGCCGAAGGAAACACGTTGTCGCAGGCGAACCAGTTCGGCCAGAACGTCCGCTTCATCCAACTATGTTTGGTGTGGTTCGGAGCCGGAAATTTGCGGGAAACGTAAAAATCGACGACGCCGATGCGGCCGCCGGGCTTCAAGACGTTCCAGGCATGATCCATTGCCGCGAACCAGTCGGGAATCATCGTCAGCGAATACGAAAACGTGATCACGTCGACGGAACCTTCTTTCGGAACAAAGGTCGTTGCATCGGCTTCCGCCGTCTCGATGTGCTTCCAACCACTGTCGTGAATCCGTCTGTCGGCGACTTCGAGCAGCGAACCGGCCAGGTCGACGACGTACACCTTGGCGACCTTGTCGATCGCGTCGCCGAAAAAATGAAGGTTCGAACCGGTTCCGCCGCCCATGTCCATCCAGACGGTGTTCACCGGATCCTGTTCTCGGATCAGCTCATCCCAAAGATCTTCCCGACCTCGCAGCAACCGGCGACGAAAGTCGTCGTAATCCTTCGCCTGGCCGCTGTAAAAATTGTCCATGCGCTCCGCGTGACTCGATCCTCGGATCGGGCGAACCGCCATGTGATAAAGTACCTTGAGATCGCCGAAAAAACCCATGAGAGTAGTGAACAGTGAATAACGAATAGTGAACAGTGAATAACGAACAACGAACAACGAATAGTAAACCGTGAGTCGTGAATAGGAACGAACAACGCTTGCGTCTTCACTGTTCGTTGTTCACTGTTCACTGTTCACTCGATGGGCCGTCCACCAGAGCAGGGCGATGACGGTTTTCGCGTCTTTGATTTCGCCGGTTTTGATCATTTTCATCGCTTGATCCGGTTCGACGAGCAACGTTTCGATCTGTTCACCGTCCTCCATGTCGGTCGGACCGGCGACCAGTTTTTCCGCGAGATAGAGATGCATCTCCTCTTTCATGATGCCGGGAGACGAGTAAAATTTCATGATCGGCGTCAACGTTCCGGCGACGTAACCGGTTTCTTCGATCAGTTCCCGGCGAGCGGTGATCAGCGGCTCCTCATTCGGTTCCAGCGTTCCGGCCGGAACTTCGATCAACGGACCGTCGATGGAAACCCGATATTGCTTGATAAGCACGAAGCGGCCATCCGCGAGTACCGGCAATATGGCGACCGCTCCGGGATGGAGGATTACGTGCCGTTCGAGCGGTTTGCCGCTGCGTCCCGTCACGATTTTTTTGACGACCTTGAAAATCCGGCTGGTGAATATAGTTTCCATGGTTTTGGACCGCGACCACAGGTCGCGGCTCGTTGAATTTGAATTTTCCCTTAATATACCGCAAAATGGCATCTCGGGTAGTAGACAAGTCGCCGGAAAAGATTCGACGGATGTTCGACAGCATTGCTCCGTGGTACGACTTCCTGAATCATTTTCTTTCGTTGGGAATCGATGTTTCGTGGCGGCGACGCTGTGCGGACCAAATTCTGGCGACGACGACCGTCGACGGTCCGATTCTCGACGTCTGCACGGGAACCGCCGACTTGGCGTTGACGTTGCGAAAACGGCAACGGAAAGCGAAAACGCCGCGAAAGATTTACGGCGTCGACTTTTCACCGGAAATGATCGAGATCGGAAAGAAAAAGACGCGGAACACCGATATTGAGCTTTCGGTCGGCGACGCGTTGAATTTGCCGTATGTCGACAAAACCTTCGCTGCGGCTTGCGTGGCGTTCGGTCTGCGAAACGTCGGCGATACGGATCGGGGACTCGCCGAAATGGTTCGTGTCTGCCGACCGGGCGGAACGGTCGCCGTGCTGGAGTTTTCGATGCCGACGCTTCCGGTTCTCTCAGGATTGTACCGATTCTATTTTCGCTCGATCCTGCCGCGTATCGGTCAGTGTCTGGCGAAAAATCGGGACGACGCCTACGATTACCTTCCCGAAAGCGTGTTGCAATTCGACGATCCCGGGCAGCTTGCGGAACGTCTGCGAGGAGCCGGATTGGTCAACGTCCAAGCTCGTTCCCTGACGTTCGGAACCGTCACGCTCCATTGGGGAAACGTCAATAATAACGTCAATAAAGAGCCGGGACCTGCGGTCCCGGAATGAAAGGGCTGTCCCGGTTCTCCGGGACCACAGGTCCCGGCTCTTGCGCGGGTTCGCTAAAGAATCTCGTCGAGCCGTTTTCGAATTTCGCGTTCGATTTGGTCGGCGCAGCCTTCATAGACGACGAGGCTGCCGCCGATCGGGTCGGTGATGTCGCCGCCGTCCGTTCGCAACACGTTCAAACGCGTGTCGGAACTCGGCCAATAGGAAAGAATCGCCTCCCGATGACCGCGTGTCAGGGCAAAAACGTGGTCGGCAAAACGAATTTGAGTTTCGTTGATCTGTTGCGAACGGTGATCCGAAAGGTCCAAACCGCGACGGCTGAGTGTCTCCACGGCTTGGCGACTGGCCGGAACATCGAATCCGGCGGAAACTCCCGCCGACATGACGACGAAACCGTGTTCCTCCAACTGATCGATCGAACAGCGTAGCCGTTCGGCAAGGAGTTTTTCGCAGAGTCTCTCCGCCATCGGACTGCGGCAGGTATTTCCCGTGCAGACAAAAAGAATGATTCTCGCCGTGAGTTTGGCGATGGTTTCCTTTTTGACGGCCCCTTCACGAAGGACGGTATAACGATTTTCGGACACGGCAACCGTCGTCGACGGTTTGCCGACGGAAGGCCCGTCGTCGACGAGAAGGCCGATGCCGTCGCCGAGAACCCGAACGATTTCAGTTGCCGACACCGCGTCCGGTTGGCCCGAAAGATTGGCGCTGGTCAAAACGACAGGTTCGTTCAATTCACCAAGCACGGTCGAAGTCAACGGATGGTTCGGAACACGAAAACCGACGTTGCCGTCCAAAATCGTCGCCTTTCGGACGAATTCGGGCAAAAGATGAATCTCGCTGCTCCGATCCGAAACGTCGAGCACCAAACTGACCGGTCCCGGCCAACAACGCCTCGCCAGACGAAGAGCCAAACCGTCGAGATTCGGCACGAAATCGTAAAGATGTTCGAGCCCGGAAATCGCCAAAGGCAACGGATGTCCGTCACGCCGTCCTTTCAGGTCGATCAATCGTCGAACGGCGTCGGCGTTCGACGCAAGCGCCGCGAGGCCGTAGACCGTTTCGGTCGGAACAACGACAAGCTTTCCGTCTCGAAAAGCGTCGACCGTTTGACAGACCGCGTCTTCCATGCTGACGGACGGGGCTCGTAAATCGATCGTTTCGAAAGGCATTGAAACACCCTTTTTTCTTGGATACGCGCTATCGCGGCTAAAACGCAAGCGGATCGCTTTACGTTGTCGCTTTCAGCGCTTGGTCGATGTCGGCGATAATATCCTCGACGGCTTCCAGACCGACGCTGATTCGAACGTAATCCTGCGATACCCCGGCGGCTTTCAGTTCGGCGTCGTTGAGCTGGCTGTGTGTCGTCGACGCCGGATGGATCACCAAGGTCCGAACGTCGCAGATATTCGCCAAGTGATACGCCAGCTTGACCGACTCGATGAATTTTCTGCCCGCCTCCCGACCTCCTTTGATTCCGAAGCCAACGATGCAGCCGGTTCCTTTCGGCATGTACCGCTTTGCCAAGGCATGGTCCGGATGCGACGACAGACCGGGATAGTTGACCCATTCGACCAGCGGATGCTTTTCCAGGAATTGCACAACAGCCAAGGCGTTTTCGCAGTGCTTCGGGGCTCGGAGATGGAGGGTTTCGAGTCCTTGCAGGAACAGATACGCATTGAACGGACTCATGCAGCCGCCGAGGTCACGCAGCCAATGAGTCATACAGGTTACGCCGAAGCAGGCGTTGCCGAACGCTTCGGCAAAAACCTTGCCGGGATAAAAGGCGTCCGGCTCGGTGAACTGCGGCCATTTTTTCGGTTCCTTCGTCCAATCGAACTTTCCGCTGTCGACGATCACGCCGCCCATTGAGTTGGCGTGTCCGCCGATCATTTTCGTGGCGCTGTAGACCGCGATGTCCATGCCGTGGTCGAAGGGCCGGAACAGGATCGGTGTCAACACGGTGTTGTCGCAGATTACCGGCACGCCGTGTTTGTGGGCGATCTCCGCGATTTTTTCGTAATCGAGAACGTTGTTCTTCGGATTGGCGACCGCTTCGAGATAAACGGCCTTCGTGTTCGGACGAAACGCCTTGTCGAATTCGTCGAGGTTCTGCATGTCGACGAACGACACGGGAATTCCGAAGCGTTTGAACGTGTTCTTGAACAACGAAACCGTGCCGCCGTACAGCGAATTCGATGAGAGGACGTGGTCGCCGGAATGCGCAAGATTAAGCACGGCAATAAAAATCGCTTGCTGGCCGCTGGCCGTTGCAACGGCCTTGACGCCGCCGTCAAGGGCCGCCATGCGCTGTTCGAAGACGTCGGTCGTCGGATTGTGGAGCCGTGTATAAATCCAGTCGGGCCGGTTCAATTTGAACATTTCGGCCGCCGCTTCGGTGCTTTCGTAGACGAAGCAACTCGTCTGGTGAATCGGTACGTTGCACGAACCGGAATCGGGATCGCCGCGCCATCCCGCGTGAATCGAAAGAGTCGAAAGGTCCATTGAATTGGGGATTGGGGATTGGGAAGCGCTTGCGTTTTAGCCGCGCAGCGCGTCTTGGGTTGACTAGTTTTCGCCGAGTGCTTTTCGTAAATATTGCGCCCGGACGACGTCGCGTTCCGTCTGCGACAGGGTTTTACCGTGCAGCTTCTGGAGATGCGCCGGTTGAATATGCAGCAACAGGTTGTTGACCGTTTTCATGTCGATGCCGTCGAGAATTTTCAGGTTGATGCCGAGTCGGACGCTGGACAGGTGATGCATCGCTTCAACGCTGCCGATGGTTCTCGCCGTTTTGAGAAGTCCGACCGCCCGATTGCAACGATCCTGGAGCATGTCGAGTCGCTCTTTCAAGAGGAAATTTCGGGCTTCGCGTTCGTAGGAAATAATCTGCGGAATAATGTCACCGACTTTCTCGATAATCTCTTCCTCAGTGCTTCCCAATGTCGCTTGATTGCTGATCTGGTAGAAATCGCCGAAGGATTGCGACCCCTCTCCGTAAAGGCCGCGAACGGCGAGGTTGACCTTTTGCAACGATCGAAAGACCTTTTCGATTTCCTTCGAAACGACCAGCGCCGGGAGATGCAGCATGACGCTGACCCGGAGTCCGGTGCCGACATTGGTCGGACAGGCGGTGAGATAACCGAGCTTTTCGTGGAAAGCGTAAGAAAGCCGGCTTTCGAGCTTGTCGTCGACCTCGTTGATTCGGTTCCAAACCAGCATCGGATCGAAGCCGCTGACCATGCCGTGGATCCGAAGATGATCCTCTTCGTTGACCATGATACAAAACCGCTCGTCGCGATCGACCACGGCGGCTCGGGCTCCGCTCGTCTCGACAAGCTCGCGGCTGATCAGTTGACGTTCCTGCAAATACTGGCGGTCCAATAAATCAAGTTCGTCGATGTCGACGAAATAACAGGACTTTTCGTCGAAAAGGTTCGGCAAGGCTTGGCGAACGACCTCCTTGACGGCCTCCCGATCGGCGTCGGTCGCCCGGCTGAGAAACGGAAAACCGGTGAGGTTCCGAGCCAGTCGAATGCGACTCGAAATCACGATATCGCTTTCGACTCCTTCGCCGCGGAGCCATTCACTCAGCTGGGAGAGCATGTTGTCGATTTTCATGGGCAACGTGGTTCACGATTCTATTTCGATTTCTTTAATTTTATCCCGCAGAACGCTGGCGCGTTCGTAGTCTTCGTAAGTAATGGATTCGTCAAGTTCCCGGCGCAGTTTGATAAGCAGCGTTCGACGATTCGTCGATGTTCCGGCCCGCTGGGGAACCTTGCCGACATGCTCCGACTCACCGTGAATATTAAGAATCAGAGTATCGAGCTGTTTTGAAAAGCAAACATAATCGTTCGGACAGCCCAAACGACCTCGACTGCGAAAATCGTAAAAACTGAGGCCGCAAATCGGACAAGTCTGCATGTCGAGTTCCTTGAGTTCCTCCTCCGCCTTATTCAGGGAAACCTGTTTCGACATCCCTTGGGAGAGCGTTGAGGCGATGGAACCAGCCAAATCGTTCTGCGCCGACGACTCCGAAAGATAAGCTCGGGCGTGATCTTCACAAAGATGTAACTCATGCGGCTTCGGTCCGGTCAACTCGGTAATATGAAAGGTTGCCGCTTTCTCACATTTTTGGCATTTCATCGACGATTTCCCTCCATATTTAGCCGGTACTCCGGTCCCAATTTAGCCGGTACTCCGGTCTTCATTTAGCCGGTACTCCGGTCTCTCTGATTTTTGTCGTTCGGATAAAGGCCGGAGTACCGGCTAAATAATCTACACCATGAAAAAGAGTTTCGCAATGGGTTCCCGTTGTTCGAGAATTCCGCCTGTCTTTACAACGTTCGCGTTTCCTTTATACTGTGGAATATTTCCATCGGGAAACAACTGTATTCCATCAACTTTTAACGAACGATCACCATGCCGGCAACCATTTACTACGAAAAAGACGCGGACCTTTCTCAACTCAAAGGCAAGACGATCGCGATTCTCGGTTACGGATCGCAGGGACACGCCCACGCTCAAAACCTTCGTGACAGCGGCTGCGACGTCATCGTTGCCGAAATGAAGGGCTCAGCGAACTACGATTTAGCGGTCAAGGACAAATTCGAGCCGCTTTCCACCGAAGACGCCGTCAAAAAGGCCGACCTGATCGTCCTGACACTGCCGGACGAACTTCAGGGCGACATCTTCCGCAACCAGATTCAGCCGAACCTCAAGAAAGGCGCGATCATCGTCGCGACCCATGGTTTCAACGTTCATTACGGCCAGTTCAACCTGCCGCAGGGTGTGACGGCGTTGCTCATCGCTCCGAAGGGGCCCGGACATCTTGTTCGCAGTGAATTCGTCAAGGGCGGCGGCGTTCCGTGCCTCATCGCTCTCGGCGAAGGAGCCGGCGAAAAGGAACGGGCGATCGGTTTGGCTTACGCCAAGGGAATCGGCGGAACTCGCGGCGGCGTCATCGAAACGACCTTTGCCGAGGAAACCGAAACCGACCTCTTCGGCGAACAGGTCGTCCTCTGCGGCGGCGTCTCGGAACTCGTCAAGAAGGCGTTCGAAGTTCTCGTCGAAGCCGGATACCAGCCCGAGATGGCCTATTTCGAATGCATGCACGAACTGAAATTGATCGTCGACCTGTTCTATCAGGGCGGACTCAATTACATGCGGTACAGTGTCTCGAACACCGCGGAATACGGCGATTACACCCGGGGCCCGCGCATCGTGACGGACGAAACCAAGGTCGAAATGAAGAAAATCCTGACCGAAATTCAGGACGGAACCTTCGCCCGGGAATGGTTGCTCGAAAACAAGGTCGGCGCTCCGAGCTTCAAACGGAAGCGAGCCATCCAGCGGACGCACCAACTCGAAGAAGTCGGCAAGCGGCTCCGCAAGCTAATGTCCTGGATCGACGCCAAGGAATACTAAGGAACGGTATCAAAATAACCTGTTTAAAGAGCCCCAAGTGGAGGCGGTACTCCGCCGGAACTTGGGGTTGAAGAAGAGAAAACGAGTTCTTTGTTCCCGTTTGCAGTATACAATCGTTGCGATACATGTTTGGGGAACCACTGAAAATTCCGAAAACGAGCTGCGACCTGTGGTCGCAGTCTTAAGGGAACCTCGAAAAATGCTGAAAAAGAGCCGGGGCCTGTGGTCCCGGTCTTGAAAAATGAAGAGATGTTTTCGGTCTCAACGACGTCAGGATGGATTTTTCGAGGCTCCCTTAACTTGGTGTTCCGTCTGCGAAATTGCTCTTGCCCGAGTTCGCGATTTTTGGGACAATGCGGTCCCATTTTCATCGAACGTCCATGCAACAGAACATCAGGGAACAGTATTTCGTGCCGCCGCTTGTCTTGAAGGTCGAAGGTCTGATCAAAATTTATGGCAAGCGCCGCGTCGTCGACGGCGTTAGTTTTCACGTCAATGAAGGGGAGATCGTCGGCTTGCTCGGCCCGAATGGTGCCGGAAAAACAACGAGTTTTCGGATGACTTGCGGCCTGATCGAGACGAACGGCGGTGTCGTGTATCTCGGCGGAAAGGATGTCACGAATTGGCCGATGTACCGTCGCAGCCGAGAAGGCGGAATGGGATATCTGCCGCAGGAAAACAGCGTATTTCGCAATCTTTCGGTCCAGAACAATCTGCTCGGCGTCATGGAAATGCTCGGCATGCCGCGACGGGTTCGAAGACAGCGCTGTGACGAGTTGCTCGAAAAATTCCGATTGACCCATCTTCGACGAAACTACGCCAGCGGTTTGTCCGGTGGCGAGCGGCGGCGTCTGGAAATCGCTCGATCGTTGGTTTCCAATCCGAAGATCATTCTGTTGGACGAACCGTTCGCGAACATTGATCCGATCACGGTCCACAGCATTCAGGAAATCATTCGGCAGTTGGCCTTGGAAGGAATCTCGATTCTGATTACCGACCACCAAGTCCGCGAGACCTTGCAGATTACGCAACGGAGCTATGTTATCCGGTCCGGCCAGGTACTCTGCCACGGAACGCCCGCCGAGGTGCTGGGCAATCCGGAGGCCCGAAAAGTCTATTTCGGTGAAGACGTTCAAATTAACTCGTCGATTTCTTCATCGATTATTCTTCCCCCCGAAGCGTCTCCGGAAACGCCACCGCAACGGGAGCGCAAACATCACGAACACCACGAACACCGGGAAGCACGAGAAAAAACTCCGTCGCCGCCATCCGAGCCTCGAACTCCACGCCCTCAAGTAGTTGCGCCGACGCATTCAGCGGCCAAACCGTTTGCCGGACGACGTCCCGCGGTCGAATCGAATCCTGACACGCCGGCAACGTCGAGTTACTGGGAAGAAGAACCGACGCAGAAGAATTCCGCTCCGACACCGGGAAAGCGACTGGTCCAAACGACGTCCCACGAACTGCCGCCGAAGCCGTCGCGGCCGATCGTCCATTCCAAAGAAACGCCGCCGCCGTTGCCGTTGCCGACTCCGGTTGCTCCGACTCCGGAGGACACTCCGCCGACGAGATCGGGACTTATGAAACTCTTCGGCTGGGGAAAATAGCTCCGTGCAAGTCGATCGTTTTTTTGTAATAAAGGGAACCTCTGAAAATTCTGAAAACGAGCTGCGACCTGTGGTCGCAGATCTTAAAAATCAAGAGATCTTTTCGGTCCCGACGACGTTGGGACGGATTTTTCGAGGAGTCCTAAACTCCGTTTTGCGTCCCAACGGCCCGGAGTACCGGCCAAATGAACAGACGCATAACACAACCACAAATCATGCCCATGTTTCGCAACCTCCTTATTTTCCTTTGCGTCTTGTCCTGTTCAACGCTTCTCGCGGAGCCGCTCCGATACAAGGGTTCTCCGAATCTTCCCGGCAACGGCAAGCACGTCGTGCTGGTTTCCGGCGACGAGGAATACCGTTCGGAGGAAGCGGTCGTCCAACTGGGGCGGATTCTGGCGAAGCGGCATGGTTTCGACTGCACGGTGCTTTTCGCGATTGATCCGACGACCGGCGAGATCGACTCGACCTGTCGGACGAACATTCCGGACCTTGAAGCCCTGGAAACAGCGGATGTGCTGATCGTCAATCTGCGGTTTCGTGATCTGCCGGACGACCAAATGAAGCGATTCGACGACTATCTCAAAAAGGGCAAGCCGATTCTCGGAATGCGGACCTCGACGCATGCGTTCAAGATTCCGAAAGACAAACCGTATGCCCGATACAGCTTCGATTTTTCGGAAGAGGGACCGTGGAAGCAGGGATTCGGTCGCTTGGTTCTCGGTGAAACGTGGATCGACCATCACGGACACCACGGCAAGGAAGCGACGCGCGGCGTCGTCGCGCCGGGACAGGAAGAAAACCCATTGGTTCGTGGTTGCGGCGATATTTTCGGTCCGACAGACGTCTATCGGGTTCGGCTTCCGTTGCCGGGCGACTCGAAACCGATTATTCTCGGACAGGTTCTCGAAGGGATGAATCCGACAGACAAGCCGGTGAGCGGTCCGAAAAATGAGCCGATGATGCCGATTGCCTGGACAAAAACGTATCGAATCGACGACGGGCCGACGGGAAATGTGTTTGAAACGACGATGGGGTCGTCACAGGATCTGGAAAGCGAGGGGCTGAGGAGACTTTTGGTCAACGCGACCTATGAATTGGCCGGTTTGGCGTCGCGGATTACGGAGTCGGCGAATGTCGACATCGTCGGCGTCTATGAAACTCTGCCGATGGGGTTCGGTAAGCACAAAAAGGGGATGAAACCGAGCGATTTCGCCCTTTCCGAATAGGTACCAAACCCTTAGCCGGTACACCGGTCCCGATTTAGCCGGTACGCCGGTCTCAATTTAGCCGGTACGCCGGCATTCGAACGTTTCGACATCGCCCACATTCTGCTCTATCTTTGTCTTTTGCGTATCTTTTCTTGGCGAAAGCCAAAGAAGTGAAGTTTTCAATAGAATTTTTCTTGAAAATCAAAAAAGATCAAAAAATCAAGAATTTTGACCTTGACTCTTTGGGGGACAACTCATACAATCCGACACTGGAATTGTTGGCTTGCCAACAACTTCCGTGGGCGAAGGATTTCCGCGACAGGTTGAGCGGTCGTTTTTATTCGAAATTGTTTCGAACAAGCGCGAACCGTTTCACGTAGGAGACACTGGTCGAGGAAATCTCGTCAGAGTGAAAATTGGTGGCATCGACGAAGTGCGAACAGGTTTGGCCTGTTTGTTCTGATTGGTAAGGATAGTTTCGTCGATGCGAGGAAACGGATTTCCGCGACAAACGTGAAGACTTTGATGAAAGCCTTTTTGCGCTCCGTTTACCTCATTCTGAAAGGAATCCCCGATGACAGTTCTCATGGAATCTGCGCCCAAGGCCGGGCTTAGTCAACGGCCCCATGCTCGATTTGACTCTTCATTCGATGGCGACATGGAAGAGTTCATCACGAAAATCAAGCGACTGATCCGCCGCGAAACGAATCTCGGCGTGCAGGAAATGCGTGTGACGTTGGAAAACGGCAAAGTCATTCTTTCGGGTTATTGCCGGACATTTTACACGAAACAATTGGCGCAACAGGCGGCGATGAAAGTCATCGGAACCGATGAACTCGTCAATGAGATTCACGTGGCGTGAGTTCTAGCGGTTGCGAGAGTTCTATCGAATAATTCGATCGTTCTCGATTTTCCGACCGTATTCGTCAAGGAACGAAATTTTGGCAATTCCGGCAGGTTCCGTTGGACAATCGACGAAAAATTGCCTATTATATTGATAAGGGTAAAGACGTTCGTCTTTTGACCGCCCAATGGGTGAACCTGGGGGAATTGAGTAAATCGTTCAAGTTCTGCGGAGAGACTGCCATGAGAGTTTTGGGTTCGACGTTATTTTGTTCGATCGTGTTAATGTCTTTGTCGTCCCTTCGTGCTGCCGAACCGGTGGCCTTGGAGGTCGAGTTCTTCGAAGCGATGAAGTCAGGTCAAATTGAGGCGACGATCGTTCCGAAAAGTTCGCTTGATGGGCGAGTGACGATCAAGAATAAGGCAGGGGTTCCGCTCAACGTCAAATTGCCTGAGACGTTTGCCGGAGTACCCGTACTGGCTCAATTCGATGACTTTCTCGGTGGTGGTGGCGGAGGAGGTGGTGGCGGTGGACGCGGCGGCAGCCGTGGCGGCAGCAGTGGTAGTAGCGGACAGAGTCAGTCGATGGGCGGTGGAATGGGCGGCGGTGGCGGAATGGGCGGCGGTGGTGGAATGGGCGGCGGAATGTTCAATATCGCTCCGGAAAAGTCGGTGCGTCAGGACGTTAAGACGGTTTGTCTGGAACATGGCAAGCGGGAACCGCGTTCTTTCATGAAGTACGAGCTGAAACCGTTGGAAGCGGTAACGGAGAAAAAGGAAGTTCATCTTCTTTGTGGCTTGGTGGGACGAGGCGAAATCGATCAAAAATCGGCTCAGGCAGCGGTTTGGCATTACAACAATGGAATGTCATGGGAAGAGTTGGCGAATAAAAAGCACAAACCGCGAGTCGACGCGATGCATTACGAGTCGTATTTTTCGCCGCAGCAGATGGCGTATGCGATGACGCTCGGCAAAAAAATCGAGGAAAAGATCGCCAAGGAAGTACCGGCGTCGAAGAAGGAATCATCGGCTTCGTTCGGGGTCATGGAGTAAATAATGACGGGCGTCCCATTGACGAATTGTCGGATTGTCGACAAAATGGGAGAACGGCGATTGGATGGGTGCCCGAGTGGACGATGGGACCGGTCTTGAAAACCGGCGTACGCTCTGCGTACCGTGGGTTCGAATCCCTCCCCATCCGCTGTGTTCATTTTCGGTAACATGGGGCGTTTCCGCAAGGGAACGTCTTTTGCCGTTTCTTGCCGCGATGTGCCGTGTTTTCAAGGGGTTAGGCCAATTCTCCTCCGAAGGGCTTTCCGCTTCATTCTACTCAGATACCTCCCTTGCCGCTTGTGCTGATTGCTTTTTCGATTTCATCGATCTGAACTTTTGCGAAATGCGTTTTTCGTGTACAATGCTGTTTATTGTAGCGAATAAATCGGTGGACATCCTCGGCCATGAAGGGCGAGACATGCCGAGAATCGTACGACGCCCCAAGGTAAGCCATACTCGGCGCAACCCGGGGTTTTCAAGTCCCAAACGTACTCCACCCCAACGGGGTCGAACAAGTTTTCACGGGTTCCTGTTGCACCCCGTTGGGGTGGGAGATTCGCCGTCCCCAATCGGCAAACGCTCCCCATCCCCCGGGGTGCGTTGAATCGGCAACCGACGCCTGCACCGCTCCATCGTGTCGCGGGCGGCACGGCTAAAGGCTTGGTCTCGTGAAGCCCCCTTGATTCTTTGCGGGGAAAGGATTATCCTGAAAAAAACTGGAAAAAGCTCTTGGTTCCTCCAATGGGGCGGTTCTTTTTCTCTCACTTTCGCTTGGAGCGTTGAACCCAGCGCGGCTGGGCCGTCAACAGGAGCTGCCGCTCCGGCGCCGAAACCCGCGAAATGGTCGCTCCGCTCCCGATTTCGCCGGCGCTGCATGAAAAAATTCACGATCTTGAACATTAGTAATACATGGAACTCAAAATATCTGTCCAATTGGCTGGGGAATATAAAGGTAGTAAGGTCGTTCAGACGCCGTGTTTCGTCGGAAGGAGCAAAGAGGCCGGTTTGACAATCTCGCATCCCTCCGTCAGCCGCAAACACTGCGAGCTTTCAGAGAAAGAGGGACAGCTTTATCTTCGAGACAACAGCTCGCTGAACGGAACTCTTTTTAAGGGCGAGTTCGTTGAAGATTCGGTTCCTGTCAAACCGGGAGACGAGTTCGTGATCGGAGAACTGACGCTACGGATTGAGTCGACTTCAGACGAGAAAGCCCAACCTGTTGAAAACGCCGCGAAAGAAACGGAAAACTGGAGTCCAGCGTCTCAGGCAATCCCACCCGAAATGGTGACGATAGTCGATCCTTCTCAAAAAGCCGAGATTGACGACGACGGCGAACTGCGACTCGCTCCGGAATGATGCCTTGCTCGTCGAGCCGAATCCATGCTGCTGTTCAAGAAAAAATTCATCGAACTGATCCGTCGTGGAGAAAAAACGCAGACGATTCGTCTTTGGGATCGAGTCCGGATGAAAGCGGGACAACGGAGCTATATTCCCGGTATCGGATACATTTCGATTCTTTCCGTGGAACAGGTCGAGCTAGACCGGTTGACAGATGCCGACGCCGTGCCCGACGGATTTCCAACGGCGGATCTTCTTCGCCATGAGATTCGTACGATCTACGCTGACGAAAAGAAAAAGAACCACAAAGCCTTTCGTATTCGGTTCCGGGTCTTTCCGCCGTGTGATCAGAAACGGCTGAAAGAGGAGCGTCGCCAGCGCAAGGAACATAACGCCGCCCAGCGCCAACGAGACGCCGCAGCCTTTGTCGAAACAACCCTCGATAAACTGCGAAACCTCGCCGGACAATAATTCTACTGTATAACGATCTAAACCATTTCGTGCATTCATTTTCTCTCACAAAGGACACAAAGGCACGAAGGAGGATTTTGATGAAAACAACCCGAAAAAAAGAGACTGTAGCAAGTAAAGTTGTCGTTTCTGTATCTTCGGCCTGAAAGGCCATTGCATCACAGCCCAGGGCAAGGCGTACTCGCCGTCGCCCTGGGATACCGGTCTCACCAACCGCCGCCCTGTAAGGGCAGTGCAACACCGGTATTGCACTGCCCTTACAGGGCGATCATTTCTTGGGGCGTTGGCAACCCAGGGCGACGCCTTCGGCTCTGCCCTGGGCTGTGATGC
>JAVBQW010000109.1:0-41722 GCA_031548665.1 Thermoguttaceae bacterium | reverse complement strand
ACCCTGCCAAGCCTAAAATTGCTTTTAGCCACGGAAGACACGGAAGGAACACGGAAGGAGATGATGCAAGGAATTTCTCCGTGATTTTTCCGTGTCTTCCGTGGCAAAATATTGATAAAATATGCTTTGGCGTTGTACTACAACGTTAATGAATTGAGCTTCGTGAAAACGGATAAAGTACCGTCATCCCCGCGAAGGCGGGGATGACGAACATTTTTTCCTTAACGTTGTACTACAATTTTGGCGGCATGTAGAACGACGGCGGCAATTGAGGCGTCGTCGGAGCAGAAGTTGGATTCGACAGCGGCGGCGTAAGCGGTTGCGGATAGACCGTCGCGCCTTCGGCGACCGGTGGTGCAAAGACAGGGGCCGGAGCCGCCAAGGATCCGCTTTGGCGAGCCGGGTCGTCAATAATCGGCGAGTCCGTCACCCGGAGCGCCCCATTGACGTGAGCGTGCCGTCGTAACTCTTCGGCTCGACCGAGCAATTCCGGAGTCGGAACAATCGCGACCGGTTGCATATCGAATTCGTAGTATTTTCGGTCCGTCAGCTTTCCCGGAAGCAGGACTTCAGACACGAAGTCGATCGGAAACCATTCGTACCACGGAGCGCGAACCGGCATAATGACCGTTTTCGTTTCGTAACCGTCTTTGACGAGCCGAAACTCCCGTTTGCCGTAATGGAGAAAATTCGCCGAAAACGGTGTTCGGCCGATTTCTTTGCCGTCGAGATAGACGGTCGCTCCCGGCGGATTGGAACGGACCGTCATCCGTCGCCGAACGCAACCGCTCAGCAGCGTCGACAAGGCAAGACACAGAATGATTACGAGAAAAAACCGTGGACGCATAAATTCTCCAAAACGGAAACCGGGGAAGAATAAAGAAAACCTCGATCCGTGTCCAGAGCGTTTTGAGGCGATTTCGTTCCCAGCCTCCTGTCTTTTTCTCACGGAACGGGTATTATGAAACAAAATAAAGTAATAGACTTGAGTTTTCAGAGCCGCGCCCGTCAGGAAGCGGTTTTTCGAGTCGACCACTCCCTGACGGTCGCGGCTCTGATTCCTCGAATTACAGTTTCCAAGACAAAATCGAAACCACGGGTCCCGGTTCTGGATCACGGTTCGTTGGCAAAATTTTCGATCGAAACGATTCACATGGGGCAAATCAGGCAAGTTTCGCCGGTTCTCTTGTTTATTGCGGCGTTTGCGCCGACCGGCGCGGCGCTCGGCTGGGCGAGGCAACGAGCGGAATTGACGTTCGGACCGATCGAACTGGAAAGCGATCCGTTTCGCTTCGACCGTTTTACGGATTACTACGCCAAATCGATGGGCGACGTCCTTTTCAAGCGGCTTTGGGGGTTTCGACAACCGATCGACCCGGCGACGCTTCCAGACATCAAACGGCTGACCAACGATTGGGAGGCGGAGTACGCCGCCACCGCCTCGGAATCGGTCTCTCGCCCGCTGAATCTCGATCCGGGATACGTCGATCTCGGCAAGTTGATTCTCGCCTCGACGAAGGATCACGCCCATCGGATTTATCTCCGCGACGGAATCTTTGCCGAAACGACCCTGATTTTTACGAAAAAGCTTTGGACCGCCCTGCCGTGGACTTACCCAGACTACCAAAGTTCTGAATACCACGAATTCCTGAGTCGCTGCCGGGAGTTTTTGAGAGAAACGAACTCTTCAGCGCCTCAGCGAGTCGCAGGACGACGCGGCTAAAAATTTCCTCTTTTCTCGCTTCGAAAGAATCGATACTCTTCCTTATAGGGAATTCCGGCCGGGCAGCTCGACATTGCGCTCCCGGCTCAACTTTCACGGAAGATATCGAGATGAACCGTTCATTCGTTTTTCTTTTTGCAATCACCGTCTGTCTGGCGGTCGGTTGCAAGGGCACGCAGGGCCGTTTGATGCACAACGACGAGTCGAATCACGTCGGCAGCAACAAGGCGGGGGCCGAAGTCTATAATCCGATGGTCAAGCTCGCCGTCGGCAAACTGCTCGAACGGGCCGCCTGCGAACCGATCCAGCAGGTTTCCTACGTCAACGGCATGCCGACGAAACGCAAGGTCTGCTTCGTCGGCCTTGAGAATTCGAGCATTGAAGAACTCGCCGACTTCAAGGAGCACATCAAGACCGCGATTTCGGAAAAGATTTCCCAAGCGGACCAATTCGAACTTGTCAGCGACCGAGCCGTCGCCGCCGGACTGCGAACGCTCGGTTTTCGCCCCGACGATCTCTTCATGGAAGGAAACATGACGATGTTCATCAGCGCGATGGGGCGCGGCGGCACGCCGGTCGACTATCTGCTCTTCGCGAAGATCACCTCGGGAACGACCGTCGACAACAAGGACATGCAGCGCGACTACAAGCTGACGCTCGAACTCGTCAACACGCAGACGTTCGTTCCGATCATCGAGTCGATGCCGATGCGCAAGGAGTACAACAACTCCGTCAAGGGCAAAATGTCCGGCTGGTTCAAGAAATAACAGTGAACAACGAACAATGTGAACCCAGTTCGAGCGAGGGCTCTGTTTTGACTGAATACGGAAAGAAGAGCAATACGGTTCTTTGCTTTGTCGGGCAACGGAAGAGAGTTTTCAACTTGTCTCCGCTTACTGCTCCTCGTACGTTGCTTCATATCCTCTTACTGTTCACTGTTCACTGTTCACTGTTCACTTTTTCCGGTTGCGCGAGTTTCGGCGAGCGGCATCTCAAAATCCGCAGCGACTTCGAACGCGGCAAATTGGAGGAAGCGAAGACCGAGATCGACACCCGGCTCAAGAAGAAAAAACGCGGCGAAGAGGACGTTCTCAAGCTGAACCAGGCGCTGATCGAACTGTGCAGCGGTCGGCCGAAGGAATCCGAAAAACTACTCCGTGAGGTTCGCGATCATTTCGAGAAATACGAACAGAAAAACATCGCGGAGGGAGCGGCGTCGTATTTATTGGACGACAACGTGATTTCCTATGCCGGAGAGGATTACGAACGTGTTCTGGTCCGGGTTTTCCTGGCCTTGTCGAATCTGATGCACGACGGAACCGACGCGCCGGCGTACGCTTTGCAAATCGGACAAAAGCAGAACGAAATCATCGCGAAAGGGTTGATCAAGGACCCGAAAGATACGAACAAGAAAATCAACGTTAAAGAAAAATATCGCCAGATCGCCGTTGGAGAATATCTCATCGGAGCGATGCGTGAGGAAACGCTGCTCAACTACGACGACGCCCGGCGGGCTTACGAAGCGGTTTGTGCTTGGGAGCCGAATTTCTCACAGGGCCGCCGCGATCTCCAGCGGGCGAAACATGGAATTCACAGCGCAAAGGGTAACGGCGTCGTTTACGTCTTCGGCCTCGTCGGTCCCGGGCCGTACAAATTACAGCGAAACTCGGAGGTTTCGCAGGCGTCGCTGTTCGTCGCGTCGATCATTTTGAGCATGATCGGCAAGCACACCGTAACGCCGGGAATCGCTCCGGTGTTGATTCCCGTCGTCATTCGGCCTCGTGAAACGGTTCCGTCGCTGCTCGTTACGGTAAACGGCAAACGGGCCGGAGAAACGGAAACGATTACGGACATCGGTCGCATGGCGGAGGAACAATTCGAAGCCGTCGAGCCGCAGATCATTGCCAAGGCGATTATTCGCCGAGCCGTCAAGAAGGGAATTTTGTACGGAGCGAAAGAATTTTCGGACGCGAATCCATGGATCGGATTGGCAATGGATATCGGCGGCATTATCTGGGAGGCGTCGGAAACAGCGGACACGCGATGCTGGAATTTGCTCCCGGCGGAGATCCAGGTCGCTCGGATCGAGCTTCCGGCCGGAGAACACAATTTGTCGCTGCAAACGTCGAGTCGGGTGTATTCGCTGTCGAGCGCCGGATATATCGTAACACCGGACTCCGTCCCCATCGGCTCAGCGGCTTCTCGAACGATCCGGGTCCAGGAAGGCCGCAATACTTACGTGTTGGCGAACTTCCCGAACAATCGTCTCATCGGCGAAATCGTCGTCAGCAACGAATAATCGGTCAATAATTCCTCTTTCATTTAGCCGGTACTCCGGCGCTCCATGTAGTTCGACGTTCCGAATACTTGGCTTTCAGGCGATCGGGAGGATTGTTTTTTTCGGCGGCGAGCGAACCTCAATTTTTCCGGACGTATTTTTCGCCGTCCCAAACGAACGGTTTCGTCGGCAGCAGCAGATCGTCCGGCGTGATCTTGCCGGCAACGAGATCGGCGAACAGTTTGCGGCGATCTTCCTTGAGCTTCATCCGCGCCGACAGGATGTCCAGCGATTCCGTAGCGCGACGTTTGAGCAAGGAGCTTGAGGAAGAACTCCATTTTTTCAGCAGCGCGACCGCTTCCGGCGTTTCGACGTCCGCGAGGAGCGACGGCAGGCCGACGCAAACCTTCGGATCGGTCGGTTCGTCGAACAGCGCAACGAAATACTCCGGCAACTTTTTCTCCGGTTTGATTCGCTTGAAATCCCCTTCGGCGAGGTTCATGTCGACGTAGGTTCCCGGCAAACGAACTCTGCGAACTTTCGGGGAGCCCAATGCGTCGTATTCCAAGGCGAATTCCGCCGTGCCGCAAATCTTTTGGACCGTCCGGATTATTTCGTTGCGGTAATCGGGATTCTTCCAAAGCAGGCCGATGATTTCCTTCGCTTCGGACTTGTTACGGCGGATCACCTTTTCGATCAGCAACGGTTTCAACATTTCGGCGTCGTCCGTCAGGGCGGGGTCCATGTCGACGAACAGATCTTCGAGCATTCGGTCGGGATTCTTTTCGATCCACGCCTTGAGCGACGCTTCCGTCAGCTTTTGCGTCAACGGGCTTTCGAGAATGATGCTTTGGCCGAGCGTTTCCTCGGAATCCGGCAGCTTTCTCAATATTCGTAACGCATCGGTTTTGTAACGTCCTTCGATGTGGAGCCCTTCGATCCAATCGATGAGTTCCTCGCGGTTCGCCCCATCGAACTTGAGCCGCGTCTCGGCGAACGGCTTCAAAACATCGGCGACGTTGTTGTAACCGCATTTCGGCAACAATTCGGCGAGGCGTTCCCGAATCATCGGTTCCAGCATCTTGTTTTCGATGACGACGAGCGCCAGCGATTTTCGAAACTCTTCGTGTCCTTTGTTGTCGATGGGAAACGGATTCACGCCGGGAACAAGGAGCGTTTCCAAGAGCGGGACGAGCCGCGTGTCGGGATACTTCATCAAGTTGCGGAATCCTTCCCGTTCCGTGGCGTAACGGCAAACGACGTCTTCGAACGCTTCCGGGAAACAGTACTCACCCATCATGTACGTCATCGCGTTTGAATACATGAATCCTATTCTCATTCTCTCGGCCGTCGGCTCAGTGTTACGAAAACGTCGGAGCAGCGGTTCCTTGCACGCCGGCCCCATGGCACGGATCGCATGTTTCACGAGAATGTCGCGGCAATCGGAACTGCCGCCGAAAACATTGCTGGAATAAGACTGCTTGCCGGGCAACGCGTACGGCGAGAAATAAAAACCGGTTTCGTTTTCCTTGAGAATTTGGTCGATCGCTTTTTCGCATTCTTCCGGCGTCGGCGTTTCGGAAAGTCCATAACGGCGTTTGGCAATCGCCGTCAGAACATTTTCCTCCAGCGGCTTTCCGTCCTGATTGTACAGAATTCCTTTGAGATGGTCGGAGTATTTCGCGACGTGGTCGATCCATTCCGGCGACGGTTTGCCGCCGTCGTCCTTCAACACGCCGAGCAGTAGGTCGCCGTACGCCCATTTCGACGGAAAAAGCGGCGTGGAATAGCCGGCGAACCAATATTCGGACGTTTTGTCGTAATCCGACCCGTCGTGGCGTGTTCCGAAGCTGCACGCTTTCGTTCCCCGGTATTCGAATCTCCACCAATACGAACTTTTGGCGTCGAAGGTCAGTGTCGACTTTTTCGGATCAAGCATGATCCGGGCGTCGTTTCGTTCCCGAATGAAATCGTCCCACGGAATCTGCGTGTACAGCGGCGTGCGGCCGTCGAGGAACCAATGCTGCTCCGGCGGCGTCGTCCAAACGGGAACCTTTTTCTTGAGTTCGCCGACGCTGATTTTCATCGGAGCTTTTCCTAAATTAACGTCGTTACAGTAAATATCCGTTCCGTCGAGAAAATAGCCGAAATTGACGATCCGCAAATCGGTCGGCGTCCTGGTGTCGTCCGTCATCGCGTACAGAAACGCCACGGTGAACGCCGTGAACAGGAGAATCAGCGAGAAACGCCAATATCCCTTGGCGAAGACGAGAATCACCGTCAAGGCAGGCACCACGCCGAAAAGGATTTTGAGCCAATTCCAACGGGAAACGCCGTAAAACTGTTCGACCGTCGCGGAGTCCGGCATGGCGACATGCAGAATTCCGAGAAAGAGCAGTAAAGCGATCACCGGCGGTAAAAGCACCGCGACCAACGAACTGCGAAGCGACCACGGAAAAGATTTCATAATGATAATTGCGCATGAGCCGGGGGTGTAAGCCCCCGGATGGTTGAAGTTTTCTAAAAGGTCGCGCATCCGGGGGCTACGGCGAGTACGCCTACACCCCCGGCTCTTGATTTGCGAGTACGCCTGCACCCCCGGCTCTTGATTCGTCAGCTTTCGATTTCCTGGTTCGTGTAGCAATAACGTCCGCAAAGGGAAACGAACAGCGTTTGCAGCACGGCGGGGAGTCCGATCGTCAACAGAAACGGTGGGAGCAGCATTCGGTAAAACCCGGTGTCTTGGCCGTATAACGTTCCTACGCCAACGATCGCGACCAGGATGCCGCCGTAAATCAGCACGTAAATCGCCAAAACGATCGTTACGAAATAGCGGAGTCCGAACGAAAAACCTTTGAACCGTTGTTTGCCGAAAAAACGGTACCGAATCACGAAAAAGACCGTCGTCTGGTAGAATAACAGCGACACGCAAACCAGCGTGAGCAGCGATTCGAGTTCCATCAAGCGGATCATCGGATACCAGCCGGAGTGGAAAATTCCGGTCTGGATCGCTTGCCGCAGACCGCAACCGATCATTGCCGCAACGGTAATCCACGTTCCGAAAAGCACTGTCATGCCGAACAGCCAGCGGACCATGAACAAGCGCGTCGGCGAAAACGTTCTCGAAAAGAGAAACGGCCTGACGCCGCCGCCGTCCCAGAAAATCCGGAAGCCCAACACGCCCCCCAACGCCGCACCGAATAGCGCAAAGGCGTTGTCGTAGAATCTCAACGGCGCCGGGCCGAGAATCGAGTAACCGAAAATCGCCAGGATGATCGGAATCGCCCAGACTGCGGATTCGCGGAACGATAAATTAATGATGACGCGGTTCATTGTTTTTGAAATGGTATAATTCCGTCATCCCCGCGGAGGCGGGGACCTAGACGAAAGATTCGGTCAGCCGTTTGCGTCCGATATTAACGAACACTATCATTCGGTGAGTGTGCAATAGCTTATCGGTGTTTGTTCTCTAGGTCCCCGCCTGCGCGGGGATGACGAATGATTAACTCTTCACAGTATTTACAAAAAGGTCTTCGAGGTTCATCTTGACGTCTTCCTTGAGTTTGTCGAGTTCGCCGTGGACGATCATTTTTCCGGCGACCATGATCGCGACCTGATCCACAATCCGTTCGATGTCGCCGAGAATGTGCGACGAAAACAATACCGTGCGGTTGCCGTCGCAGACGAATTCGAGCATGTTCGACAAAAAATCCCGGCGGGCCAGCGTGTCGAGTCCCGACGCCGGTTCGTCGAGAATCAGAATCTCCGCGTTCTGCGCCAAGGCAAGCACGATGCACATTGCCCGCTTTTGTCCCTTCGACAATTCGTCGTAACGTTTTTTCAGGCTCAACTTGAATCGGTTTGCCAACTCTTCGAGCAAGGCGGCGTTCCAGTTCGGATAAATTTTTGAACAAAATTTTGCCGCCGTCGGAATCGTCATCCAGTGCGGCAACTGCATGTTCTCCGAAATGTAGGCGACCCGACTCCGCTGCGACTCGTTGAAACTCGTCGGATCCTCGCCGAGAACCCTTACCGTGCCGGAGTCCGGCTTCAGGTGCGCGACCATCATTCGGATGCTCGTCGTCTTGCCCGCTCCGTTGGCGCCGAGCAGGCCGAAGACGGAACCGGTCGGAACCGTCAGCGTCAAATTGTCGACCGCCAACGTCGCGTCGGCGCCGCCGCCGAAAGTTCGGGATACGTTCGTAAATTCAATGGCGTTCATGGGGAAGGGAACAGGGGTTAGGGGCCAGGGACTAGCGGGGAAGGGGAGGCGATTGACTTGTATTTACTGGTCCCTTGCCGCTCATCCCTAGTCCCTCTTTGTACTGTTTTTCAATGACGGCAACGACTTCGTCGTAACTTAAACCGTAACGCAATCCCTCGACGAGAAACGCCAGAGCTTGTCGCGACAGGTTTTCGTCGATGTACTCCGCCGAAAACGGACACGGACCGTCCGCGATGAACACGCCGAGGCCCGGTTTCTGGATCACGACGCCTTCTTTCGCAAGTTGCGCAAAAATCCGACTCGCCGTCGTCGGATTAATTTGAAGCTCCTGGGCAAGTTGCCGAACGGACGGCAATTTGTCGCCGGGTTTCAAGGTCCCGATCACAACAAGCCGCTTGATCTGCAACACGACTTGTTGCGTGAGCGGTTCGCTGCTGTGATAGTCGAGGAACCTGCCGTCCAAAGTCTGGGGCGGTCGGCCGGTCGGAACTCCCGTTTCGGCGGGACGACTCGCCCCCGTTGATCGCTTGCTTTCGCTTGATATTGGCATAGAATTCTCACTTACTGTCTTTCTGTATGATATAATACCACACAGTGAAGACAGAGTCAAGAGAAAATTTTTATTTGACGAAGATTTTTTTTCGCGGGAAACGACCGCACAAGAATTTAGGAATCAAAGGTCTTCCCGATATTTCGCGCGTCGCATGGCGACGCGGCTAAGACCGAATTTGTTTCAAACAGTTCCTACACGTAGCGTTTCATGAGCCAGTCGACGAAACCGGGCGAGAAACGGTTCAGAATGTCGAGAATGACGGCTTGTGTATACGGAATGATTTTGTGCCGTCCCTTTTTCATCGCCTTGAGAATCCGAACGGCAACGTATTGGGCCGTGACGTGATGATGGACCGGCATGTCGGGAGCGCTGCTCGATTGGAGCAGGACGTCGAAAAATTCCGTTTGAGTGGTTCCGGGACAGACGAGCAGGACATCGATGCCGTGTTTCGAAAATTCGGCCCGCATCGACTCGGAGATTCCCGTGACGGCGAATTTCGCGGCTCCGTACGCTCCGTAATGCGGCACGCCGCGCAAACCGACGATCGAACTCACATTGACGACGATCGGCCGGACGCCGAGCGTTTGCCGTTCCTTCGCCTTCGCCGAATCTTTCAAATGGGGCAGCGCGAGTTGCGTCAGCTCGACCAGCGCAAAATAGTTGACCTCCATCATCCTGCGCAACGTTTCCTCGGTCGTCGTCTCGATCAGGGCCGTTGCCCCGACGCCGGCGTTGTTGATCAGCATGTCGATTCCGCCGAGCTGGTCGACCGTTGTCTGAACGGCCTTCCGCCGGATTTCGGGGTCCGTAATGTCGCCGACCACGGTGAGGATTTTCCGAACGCCGTTTTCCGGAGCGTAGTCGCTGAACTCCTTTTGAATACTAGCGACGACGGCCTGTAATTTTTCCTCACGCCGGGCAAGAAGCACCATGTCAGCTCCCTCCTTGGCGAGTTCCACGGCGAGCGCCGCCCCGATTCCCGACGACGCCCCCGTGAGGAGAACGCGACTACAAGTCAATAAACGTTTCATAAAATTAAAAAACAGTCTAAAGAGCCCCAAGTGGAGCGGTACTCCGCGGAACTTGGGGGTTGCGTCGCCACCAGCCTAACCCCCAAGTTCCGCTTCGCTGCACTTGGGGTTCTTTGAAAACACTGTACTTGGGGCTCTTTGTGATTGCTTATTGATCGTTTGACATTCATCTTTCAGTTGCCGCCTTTACGACCGAGTTCGTAAGGAAACAGGCCCTTGAGATCGGTTTTGCTCGGATCCGGAATCGTGTACTTGACGGTCGTCGTTCCGCTCTTTTCGACGTTGATATTGCCGAGCGCCGGGTCCCAGAGCCAAGTCCATTGACAGATCACGTTGCGGTCGAGGATGATTCGGTGCAAAACATGCGTCCGTTTCTGCTTGACGTACCCGCCGTGCCGGTCTTCGTATTGCCAGATTTCGAAGCGTAAGGTCCCGGAGTTGGCGTCCAGCGTCGTTC
Organism: Thermoguttaceae bacterium; assembly: GCA_031548665.1. Classification (GTDB taxonomy): domain Bacteria; phylum Planctomycetota; class Planctomycetia; order Pirellulales; family Thermoguttaceae; genus WRKP01. The sequence goes on along the minus strand of JAVBQW010000109.1, from coordinate 31,455 downwards.
CAAGGTCACGGAGCAACATCACGAGGGCGCGAATCTGCTTGGGCCGAACCTGTCCTTTTTTGTAGGAACCTCCGAAATAGAGCGGAACGACCTTGTTTTCGTAATGCTTCGATTCCCGGGTCTGCTTGTCGACGAATTTCAGGCTCTCGACATCCTCGACTTTTTCCTTCATGACGCCGTCTTCGTCGAGGTCCCGCACCACTTTGGCATCCGGAGGAAAAAACGCTTCGAAATCGAGAACCGGAGCGTAGCGCCAGCCTTCGAAGCGCTGCTTTTGACCGTCCTTGACGATGATCAAGTCATAGGTTCCGGCCGGCATTGCGTCAATCACCCATTTTCCGTTTCCCCTGTCGACAGCCCGATAGTCGACCCAGGGTTCGTCGATCTTCGGAGCCTCGGCTCGTTCCTGCGCGACCCGAGCGGAACCGTCCGCTTTTTTGGGCAGACCATCGGGGTCCCAACGATAGATCGCTCCGACGAACGAAATACCGGTATGGTCGCCGGAAAGCTCGATTGTCAAACCGCCGGCCCAAACGGGCAGCGAAAGGCAAAGAAAGACGCAAAGGGTTCGAATCGCTTGCATGGAATCCTCCTGTCGAAATTGAAAAACCGATCACTCTTCGATACGGGAGCGTTTGCCGATTGGGGGCGGCGGCGGTGTTTGAGCTTTTGAATCTTCGGCCTGAAAGGCCATTGCATTCCAGCCCAGGGCAAGGCGTACTCGCCGCCGCCCTGGGAGACCGGTCGAGTTCAGCAACCGCCGCCCTGTAAGGGCAGTGCCAAGCCGGGGTTGCACTGCCCTTTTCAGGGCGAACATTTTGGGGGCTTCCTCAACCCAGGGCGACGCCTTCGGCTCTGCCCTGGGCTGTGATGCAATGCCCCTCCGGGGCGAAATCGATAAAACACCAACTTTTTACGCGACACTCTCGACTTTTTACGATCATCTTCTTTCCTTTCCGCCCCCAATCGGCAAACGCTCCCCTTCGATCCAGTATAGTCGATCGACAACGAAAAATGTATCCGGGGCGACATGGTCCCACGAAGGTCGCTAAGTCCGAATAATAGCCGGAAGCGAAGCTGGCCGAACAGATAATGCCGAACAGATAATACAGCGGCACAGCGCCCGGTTCGTAGCGTCAATTGGCTAGATTAACCGGGCGCTACGGGAGTACCCTCCGCTTCCGGCTATCAAAGACCCCCTTTTTACGAAGGTCAATTCGCTATCTCTGTACGACACTGTCCACTCAGACGAAGATCGTCTGCATACGATCGGGACCGACGGAGACGATTTCGATCGGTTTACCGAGCAATTCGGAGATTCTCGCCAGATAACGACGTGCGTTTTCCGGTAGGTCGACAAAGCGACGGACTTCGGTAATCTCTTCTTTCCAACCGGGCAGCGTCTCGTACACGGGAACGGCGTGTCGCAGTTCCTCAATCTGGCCCGGAAAATGGGTGATCCTCTTGCCGTCGACTTCGTAAGCGGTGCAGATTTTCAATTCATCAAAACCGCTCAGGACGTCGAGCAGCATGATAGCCAGGGAGCTGACGCCGCCGAGACGAACGGTGTAACGAACGGCAACGGCGTCAAACCAACCACAGCGACGGGGCCGCTTGGTCACGGTTCCGTATTCGTTGCCGCGTTCACGAATTTTTTGGCCGATTTCGTTATCCTGCTCCGTCGGACAGGGGCCGCCGCCGACCCGGGTCGTGTACGCCTTGGCGATTCCAAGGATTTTCTTGACGAAACAGCAGGGAACCCCGCTTCCCGCCGGAATGCCGACGCCGCTGCTGTTGCTGCTTGTTACGTAAGGGAAGGTTCCGTGATCGATGTCGAGCAACGAACCCTGCGCTCCTTCGAAGAGCATCCGTTTGTCGGTGTCAACGGCGTCCAGCAGGTAATTCGTCGTGTCGGCAACGAACGGTCGTAGCCGCTCCGCGTATCCGGTGAATTCCTGATAAATCTTGTCGACATTCAGCGGCAATTCAAAACCGGCGTCTTGGGAACATCCTTCGAAGGATCGGTTTTTGACGGCGACAATGTTTTCGAGTTGCTTCCGAAAGGCTGGTTGATAAAGATCGCCGAGTCGGACCGCCAAGGAGCGTCCGACTTTGTCCCGATAACAGGGGCCGATGCCGCGCATCGTGGTTCCGATCGCCTCGCCGCCGCCGGCGCCGTCGAAGAGCCGATCCTCGATCGCATGCCAAGGGAAAATGATGTGAGCGCGGTCGCTGATCATCAAATTTTTGCCGATCTCGATTCCTTGCGTCTTGAGTCCGTCGATTTCCTGAAGGATCGACGCCGGATTCAACACGACTCCGCCGCCGATGACGCACTGGACCTTCGGATGGAAGATTCCGCTGGGGATCAGCGACAGTTTGAACTTTTTGCCGTCCATCACGACGGTATGCCCGGCATTGGCTCCGCCCTGATATCGAACGACGATATCGCTTTGTTCCGTGTAAAGATCGACGACTTTTCCCTTCGCTTCGTCTCCCCATTGAAGACCGATGATCGCGGTACCGGACAAGAGAACCTCCAAAAACGTGTAGTAATAATCTGACAAAACCGTTTCAACCAAACCAACTGATTCTACCCGCGTTTCCCGATGTTACAATGGGAACCTGCTTCGAACCGTCGACACAAAAAAACGGGCCCCCGATCACGAGGTCCCGCTTAATGTCGAAGAGGGCAAAACAATTCAACGACGTCGGTTTCGTCAATCCAAACTGGGAATCGCGCCGCCGTCCGCGACATCGGCCAGCATCAGGAGAATTCCGTGGTTTGCCAAAGAACCGGCGGATACCGTATTACGAATCGGAAGCACCGTTCCGTCTGCGAATAAAAACTGACAAACACCGGGATGCCAGCTTCCAAAGGCGGCCCCTGTCGGCCCCGTCGCTTGTCTGTCCTCGGGGCCTCGGGAAAGACCGATAGCATTTGTCCCCACAGCTCCAATAGCACCGAATCCGCGACCGTTCCAACCATCTCCCCAGTTTCCGGTCACATACACGTTCGTATAGGCACAGTCTTGGTGCCAACCGTTTGCCGCGTTACTTTCCGGCGTATTCACTGAATCGTTGTTGCACTTTTCCATGTTGATCGCCGCAATATGCTTTTCACCAACAACGATCGTATTGCTTGTTCCGTCCGCCAATCTCGAAAAATTGTCCCTCGGATACCAAGTTGCCCAATCGTTGGCCGCTGACGAGTTTTCCCGGCAGGGCGCCCGACTGGCACTGAGTACGGCCTCGACTTTCGGCATAAAGTTCACATCAGCGGTGTTCTTGGGGATATTGCCGGACGAATGTTGCCATTCAAAGCCGGACGCCGGTTGGTCGTTGAGGCAAACGATGGCATAATCTCCGCGAGGTCCGTTTCTGGTACACCACGTTTCGACGGCCGTATCCTCGGAAATCACTCGGTACTCACCGGTTGGAGCCCGTCGCGTCGGACAACGATAAGAAGGAATCCGAGCCAACTTGATTTTTTCGTCCTCGTCGAAACTTTTCGTTGCCGCAGCGGTGTCGGCATAGCCGGAAACGCCCCAAAATTGACGATTCATATCCCGATTGAAACCAACTCCCGCTCGAAGAAATACTTCATACATTTGTACCTGTTCCAAAAAAGGAAACAACAAAACCAATCCGCTCGGTCGTTCATTGGCGATGCCGACCGGAACAATTCCTCGCAGTGTGTCGTGGAAATTGTGGTAGGCGATACCGACTTGTTTCAACTGGCCGGAACACTGCATTCGCCGCGCCGCTTCGCGAGCCGCCTGAATGGCCGGGAGAAGAAGGGCGATAAGAACTCCGATAATCGCAATGACAACAAGCAATTCAACGAGGGTGAAACCGCTCACCCCCATCTCCCTCCGTCGTTTAGCATTTACGGAGGTGTTCGCAGAAAAAGAATGTCTCATGAAACCCCTTTCACAGTTAAGTATTAATGAAAACACGCATAGTACAACGCCAAAGCATATTTTATCAATATTTTGCCACGGAAGACACGGAAAAATCACGGAGAAATTCCTTGCATCATCTCCTTCCGTGTTCCTTCCGTGGTTTCCGTGGCTAAAAGCAATTTTAGGCTTGGCAGGGTAATAGTACCAAATCGAATTTTTTGAAGATTTTTCGTTTCCCAACCGCTCCCTGACGCTCGCGGCTCTGAATGAGGCTGGACAAAACCGAGGTAACGTCCCCAAACGAAACAGAGAACCCGAGCAGCGCGATTAATGATATACTTTTTTCACCGTGAAATCAAGACAAAACACAAAAACACTGAAAAGCAGGCCAAAGCCCGCTTCCTTACGGGCGCGGCTCTGAATGAAATCCGAACTTGCCGGTCTCCGATCGTCCTGAACGCGGCCCGCTTGTCGATTTCCTTCCTGATGAGTATACTTGACAATGAAGCGGATCAATTCTACTTTTTTCAGTGAACAATGATCGAAAAAAATATCAACGGCGAAGTTTGGGTCTACGCGGAAGTTCAAGACGGAACACTGCAGGAAGTTTCCTTGGAGCTCTGTTGCAAAGCGAGGCATTTGGCGGATACGCTCGGCGTTAAAGTCGGTGCGACCTTACTCGGCGGCGAGGTTGCCAAGTTTGCGGAGCCCCTGATCGCTCACGGCGTCGACAACGTTTATCTTGTCGAAGACGCCGCCCTGAAAGATTTTCGGACTGATCCCTACGCTCACGTCCTCGTCGAACTGATCAAGAAACATCGACCGCAGATCGTTCTCTACGGAGCGACCAATCTCGGTCGCGACCTCGCGCCCCGGGTTGCGTCGACGACCCGTAGCGGAATGACCGCGGACTGTACCGATCTCGATATCAGCGACGTGACCGAAAAATCGGGAACCGTTCACAAAAATCTGCTGCTCCAAATCCGACCGGCGTTCGGCGGAAACATCGTTGCGACGATCGTCAACTACGATCAATGGCCCCAGATGGCGACGGTCCGGGAAGGTGTCATGCCGCTTCGGGACGCCGACCCGAAGCGGAACGGCCAGGTCGTCAAGGAATCCGTTCCGGTAACGGATCAAGCCCTCTTCGCCGTCGAAGTGATCAAACGTGAGGTCGAAAAGCGGAAACTGAATCTGAAGGGAGCCCGAGTCATCGTTGCCGGAGGGGCCGGAGTCGGAAACAAGGAGAACTTCGACCTGATTTTCGAGCTTGCCGGAGCTTTCGGCGGAGCGGTCGGCGCGAGCCGGGCCGCCATCGACAGCGGTTTCGTCGGACACGAACACCAGATCGGCCAAACAGGAACGACGGTTCGGCCCGCGCTGTACATTGCCTGTGGAATCAGCGGCGCGATTCAGCATCGAGCCGGAATGGAAGAGTCGGCGAAGATCATTGCGATTAACACCGATAAGGACGCTCCGATTTTTTCCGTCGCCCATTACGGAATCGTCGGCGACCTCAAACAGGTCATTCCGCTCATGATCAAGGCGTTTAAAGAACGAGATTAAGGTCTGGTGTAATACGCAATTCGGGGTATTCGATGACGGACGCTGATATCAAACGATGGGTCGACAATTGGAAACGAGTCGGCCCGATACTCGAAAAGATCGAAGCGGACGCTCTTCGGGAAAACGACGCCAAAAGTTTGGATTCGTTTATTCCGATCCTCAATTGGGTTTGTGAACGGGCGATACCCAGACCGACTTCCGGCCTTGTCGAGCAGCAGCGCTGGTTCATGAAAATACGGCAACTTCAAGAAGAAGCGAACCAATGAATCGACCTCCCATCATTTGCCGGACCCAATTCTTTTCCGACGATGTCCGCGTATTCTCTTCCTGAAAGCATTGCGGCGTGCGAGCGGCTGACACGGTCGGCCCATTCGAGTTTTGCGCCGGCCTTCGGACTGCTTCCCACCGGCAAGCGGCAGGCGATGAATATTCTTTACGCCTATACCCGTTTCACGGACGATCTTGCCGACAATCCGGACCTTGATCCGGAGACCGGACAGCCGTTGCCGACCAGTCTGCGACGAAAACGCCAGAAAATCAATCAATGGTCGAACATCGTCGAGACGGTTTTCGGTTTTCCCGACGGTTCGGAGCCACAAATCAAAACGGCGGAAGACGAAGCGGCATTCGAACAGTTGGAACAGACGTTTCCCGGTTGTCCCGGTGTCGTTTATTTGCCGGCGATGAAAATGATCGTCGACCGCTTCCGGATTCCCCGGGAACCACTGTTTCATTTGATCGAAGGCGTCGAATCGGACGTCGAACCGCGACGGTTCGAATCGTTCGATGACTGCGCAGAGTATTGCCACCAAGTCGCAACGTCGGTCGGCTTCGCTTCGCTGGCGATCTGGGGAACCACGGAACCGCTTTTTTCCGACCGGGTCGTTCGTGCCGCGAAAGCCTGCGGTCTCGCTTTTCAGTGGACGAACATCTTGCGAGACATTCTGGAAGATTCCGTCAACGACCGCTTTTACCTGCCGCAAAAAGAACTCAAGCGATTCGGTTTGACGGAAAAACAGTTCCTGGGAGTTCTCGATCGGAAAAAGTGGAACGACATGAAACGCAGACCGGACGGAAACTCCGAATCCGTACGATACGAACACGAAGACCTGCTGCGACAGCTCGGCGATTTCGAAAGAAAATTCGACGGGTTCCTGCTGCATCAATTTGAACGCTGCGAGATTTACTATACCAACGCGGCGCCGCTTTACCAGATGATCGAGGCCGACAGCAGAAAAGTGTATGGAATGATGTGGGCTCGGTATCATACGCTGTTTCGCAAAATCCGGGCTCATCCGCTGAAGATCGGCAAGGGCCGTATTTCTCTGTCGCCGCTGACAAAGCTGCGATTGTTGCTGCGTTGGCGGTTCCTGCCCTGCCTGCGACTGAAATAAACCAAAATTTCCCGGTTGCTTTCTTCGGCGTCAGACGTCAAAGAAGCAAACCGGGAAGGAAGTTTTCACAATTCAGGGTTAAACGGAATGGACGACGTTTTTAACGACGCCCCAGATATTCAATTCTTCGTCGGCGGCGATTTTAGTCGACGCTGATTTCGAGTTTTCCGAGCGCAATTCGATCTTCTTGTTTTTCACGATATAGCGTTTGACGGTAAACTCTCCATCAATCACCGCGACGACGATATCGCCGCTCTTCGGTTCCAAACTCTTGTCGACAACCAAGAGATCATTCGCGAAAATGCCGACTCCGGTCATAGAATCACCCGCGGCTCGCACGAAAAACGTCGAAGCCGGATTCGGAACCAAATGCGCCGCCAAATCCAAGCGTTCCGCGGGAATGTCGTCAGAGGGACCGGCAAACTCCGCTTGAACCTTGGTCGAAAAAATCGGAAAGAGCATTCCCTTCCGATCGATAAAATCCATGATCCGATCGATCATGGAAATCGGCAGTCGGACGGCTTTCGTCGGTTCACCGAATTTTCCCGTCCCTTTGGGACGACCGGCTCCTTTTCTTCTACCACCTCTACCCACGTTCATGCTCCTTTGCGAAAAGAGTAATATTGTGAAGACACGCTATGCGGAAGCGTGAATTCGTCAACCCGACTCGAAATGGAGCTTCTCCTCTCATTCGATCGCAACGCCCATTTTTCGAAAACAACTTTCACACCGCATTTTTCGTTTCTTCGGAAACAATTGAGAACAACGACATTTTTCGCCGGATTCAATTGTTCATGGAAACAAGATTAAATGCTGTTCGAAAATGATGGATCATTGGGGGCGGTCCATTTCATCGAAAACGAAGAGAATGGTCCGCGACAAGGATAGAAAAGAATCTCCATTAATCTAGAGATCATTATCCCAAAACAGACAAGAATCACAAGGGGGAAAACAAGGGAGATTCGTGATTTTTTTTTGGAAAAAAAACCGACGGGAAAACCCGACGGCTTTGATATCGTTTGATTTGCGACGTTTCCCGCGAAAAAATAATCATTTATTTCGTCGTGGGGGCAAGCGTCGGCGTCACGTCGGCCGGATCCGGTTTCGGAGCGGGGAGAACCTGATTTTTGTCGTCCGTGGCTTTCATCGGCAACTCCGACGTTTCGATCACCTTGGAGTTCTCGATCGGTTTGGCGACCGTTTGGACGCTGGAAGCGGGCACCTCGCGGTCCGTCACGCTGACGATCCGTTCGGTGGCGACCGGTGTCGGCGACAACGTCGTCGAAACGGTCGTTTCGGCCGACTCGATCGGAATCCGATTGACGACGACTCGTTTCTTTTCCACGGTGTACGTCATGGGGACCCATTTTTCGACCGTGATCGGCTTCCGAACCGTTTTCGTGACCGGGACCAGTTTCGCGACCTTGACTTCGTACGGTTCGACACGTTCCTCCATGACGGTTTTCGTCGTCGTGACCGGAACTTCCTCGATTTTTTCTTCCGTGACCATCCGCTGGACTTTGACCGGCATCTGCTGTTCGACCCGCTGCACGATCTTTTTGTACGTCGTGACCGGAATCTTGCGGACGACTTCCTCGTTGTAGGTTCGCGGAACCTGAACCTGTTCGACACGGCGAACCTGTTCGTCACGGTACGAAGTCTGGATCACAGGAACCTGCTCGGCAACCTGTTCCTGAACCATCGTGGTGACTGGAACGGTTTCCTGAACATAGTTCGCCTGATAGACTTTTTGGACCGACGTCTGCGGCTGGCCGGTCATCGGAGTCCAGTACAGTCCGGGGATCCGCCAAATGCTCTGTCCGGTATCCGGATTGACGTAGGTTCCACCGGATTGCCAAGCAAGGCGATGGTACTCTTTGCCGGGCGTCACGGTGCAAGAATCGACGTAACCGCCACGGTCGACGGTCTGCGTCTGATACGTCGTTACCGGTTTCGACACGGTGTAGCGGCGTTCCTGCATCACGGTTTCCTGGACGGGAACACGCCGGGTTTCGACGACTTCCCGTTCCTGCGTTTCATACACCGTTTTCGGAACGAGGTATTTTTCCTCCCGTTCGGCGGTTTCCGGGACGAGGACCGTCTTGTCGTAGCTCGTGTCCCGCATCACGGTTTCTTCGACCGGCTTCTGCACGGTGATTTTCCGCTGTTGGATCGAGGTTTCCGGCACGGTTCGGGCAACCGTGTAGCGGCGTTCCCGCTGCTGAGTTTCCCAAACGGTTTCGTACGTCGTGACCTGTTCATCGACATACTGCGTCTCGCTAACCTTTTTGTAGGATGTGCAAGATACAGGTTCTGTGACGGTCGAGTACTCCAACCGATATTCCTGGCCGGACGACGCAACAGCCGTCGTACAACATGACGCGGCAGACAGCGTGCCGCTGCAAAGGCTTGCCGCCAAAACGGCGGCGACGGTCAACAAAAAATTTTTCGTCATTGAGGGGCCTCACTTTCTGGTCCGAGGAATCCATTCGCCCTTCATGGGTCGGACGCGGCTCGGATTGTCTGATGTCTATTACGTTGGTGGTTCGGAACTGTTCGGGAATCGGAAAAACGTGCGACTGAAAGATCAAAAATCTTTACTGTATTTTGGCATCTTTTGTCGAAAAAAGCAAACGCTCGTTGGAACGATCCGAACGTCCGAAATCGTCGGAAATCTTTATCAATAAGATGCTTGCGCAATAACACCGTGTCAAATCGAAAGCGAAAATATTTTGCCGCTTCTATCGACAGGATCGATACGATCCAAACAGATTGCCGAAAAAACCCTTCTAAACGGCAAAGTCGAAAAGACGTTGCTTTTTCCACTTCTCCGGGACCACAGGTCCCTGCTCCGGCTCGTTACCGAAATCAGGTCCCGGATCTTCGCCGAAGTTGTTGCTGAAGATTGTCGACGCCTTTTATAGAATTTTTCCGAGCATTCGAACGACGGCGGTTCCGGTTTCGCTCTCCTCGCAGGCGACCATGTTGGCGCCAAGCTGCTCCAACGAGCCGATGTTGATCGAATATCGGCAGCGAACCAAGACGATACAGTCGGGATTCGACTGTCGTACCGCTTCGAGAACTTCCCGACCGATCAAGTCATCGGGAACCGTCAGAACGACAAGATTCGTATGACGCAAGTCTGCAAGGCGAAGAATTTCGTCGTCGGTCGCGTCTCCGGAAATCGTCCGGAATCCCTGCTGAGCGAACGCGTGCAGGTTGACCGGATTCATGTCGATCAACGTAACGTCGAATCCGGAAACCTCCAGATACGTCACGATTCGGCCTCCGATGGGCCCCAAACCGACAACGATCGCCTTCGGCAGGGCGTCCTCGGGATAGAGGACGGCTTCGTTGTGCAGATATCCGGGCGTCGGCTGATTCTGCGGCATGATCCGTAGGGCGACCGTCAGGAAAAACGGCGTCAGGATGATCGACGTCAGGGCGACGAACAGGACCCGTTGGTAGGTGTCGTGATCGAACAGGCCGCCGGCAACTCCTTGCGAAAGAAGCACGAAAGAAAGTTCGCCGAGCTGCGAGAGCCCCAGTCCCATGCCGAGCGCCGGCAGCCAGGGAAGTCCTAGAATCCGAAACGCGACTGCGGCGACGGAGGTTTTCAGCACAATGCACGCGAGCAGGGCGCCGACCGTCAAAACGGGCGATGCAAATAGAACCGACGGATCAAACAGGGCGCCGAGCGAGACGAAAAAGATCGCGGAAAAGGTTTCCCGCATCGGAACGGTGATCGCCGTGATTTGGCGTGTGATCCGTGTTTCACTGAGAATCACACCGGCCGCCAACGCGCCGAGCGCCGCTGGAAGTCCCAGCCGAACGGCGACGGTCGATACGCAGAGCAACAAGATCATCGTGAATAGGACCATCAATTCGACGCTGCGCAGCTTGCTCAAAAACTCGACGCCGTGTTTACAGAAAATGTATCGGAGCATGACGACGAACACGACGAAGATCGTCGAGGCGATCAAAAGGTTGCGAATCGTCGTTGTGGTATCGACTCCTCCGGACGCCCCGGCGGAGAGAGCGGTCAAGAGACCGATCAGCACGAGCAGCGGAACCGTCGCGACGTCTTGGAACAAGAGAATCGCGACGGCGCGAACACCGTGGATCGAGGTCGCCTGTCCTTGATCTTCCAACGATTTAAAGACAAGAACGGTCGAACTGAGGGCGATTGCCGATCCCAACGTCAAACCGACCGTCCAACTGCCGCCGATCAGGATGAAAAAAAGCGTTACGATGGCGACGACACCGAACATCTGGATCGAGCCGCCGACGAGAAAGTATTTCCAGAGCTTTCCAAGTTCCGACGGCGAAAACTGGATGCCGATCGCGAAAAGCAACAGATTGGCCCCGAGGTGCGCAAAAAGATCGAGAATCTTGTGTTCGAGCAGCAACGTCGATGGAGCAACCTCCTCGGCCGCCCCCTCGACAACCGGCATCGACTCCAACAGGCCGAGGATTCCGCCGCCGATCAACGCGCCGACGATCAAGTGCCCGACGACCATCGGAACGTGCAAACGCTTGCAGGCGATCCCGGAAACGAATCCGGCGACCAGAATGATCAGTAAGTCGATCAGGATCTGCTGAATGAGGATCGTTTCGTTCATGGAAAATTATCTCGGAGGAGGCGTTATCTCCTCCAGATAATACCGTTTTTCCGGCGAAAGGGAAGTCCCGCAATTGACAGGAACCCGGCAAGTTTCAGAGCCCGACGCGTTTCAGAGCCTGACGCGTTTCAGAGCCCGACGCGTTTCAGAGCCCGACGTGTTTCAGAGCCCGACGCGTCAGCGAGGGAATGTCCGAGTACAAAGTTAGCGAATTGAGCTTCGTGAAAACGGACCAAGTACCGTCATCCCCGCGAAGGCGGGGACCCAGAGAACAGATTTTAATAGGCTTTTGCACACATTATTGACGGATGCAAACGGTCAATAACGTTTTCCGTCTGGGTCCCCGCCTTCGCGGGGATGACGGACATTAATCCATTTTCATGAACATTATTTCGTTAAGGCTCCCACTCGAAAGTTTTATACCCGGTTGGCAGTCAGTGTAGAGTGTTCAGTGTAGAGTACCGATTCGGCCAAATCATCCAATACGGTACTCTACACTCTACACTTTGTACTCTACACCCAGTGTTTGGTGGGTATGTTTTTTTCGAGCGAAAGCCTAACACTGTACTAACCGTTTTCCGCATAGCAAACTTCCGAAAGAACATTTCGGACATCGTCGAGCCAACGGCAACGATCTTCCGGCGTACTTAGGATGATCGGCTCGAAATTAAGCCGCTTGAAACTCTTCGAGCCGCAGAGTCCGAACACGATCACTTTCCAAAAATGTTCGACCGGATCCTTATAGACGTTGATTTCGACTTCTTGCGGCGTGTTCGAAGTCGAGAAAACGAAGACCGCTTTGTCCGTGAAATGAGCGACCGGTCCCTGCGGCGTGAAATGATAGGCGAATCCTTGTCGCAACACCCGGTCGACCCAGCCACGAAGCATCGCCGGAGGGCCGCCCCACCAATTCGGATGCACGAAAACCAAACCGTCGGCTTCACGAATTTCCTCCATGGATCGTCGAATCTCTTCCGGTAACTCGGCGTCAGACGCTTTGATTTCCTCTTCACGGAGCACCGGATCGAAGCCTTCGACATACAGATCGTGGAACACGACTTCATGCCCCTGCTCCCGAAGCGTTCGACAGGCGGCTTCCGCAATGGCGTGATTGAAGCTTCCCGGCCGTTGATGTCCGAGGATCACGACAAATTTTTTCACTGCTCTTTCCGTGTGTTGAGTTTTTCCGTCATTCAGCGCGTCGGAGGCCGACGCGGCTAACACGAAGGTTAACGATTTACCCGAAGGCGACGACTTCGTGTTCGTAGAGGAGACGTTGGCCTTCGAGCAGAATGATGACTTCCTCGCCAACCTTTCCCATTCCCTGAATGTATCGGGCGCTGTCGGCTCCGGCCGTTTTCGGCGGCGGCGAAATTTGGTTGTCGTCGATGTTGCGAACCTCGTTGACCGTGTCGACAACCAAACCGACTTGGGCGCCGCCGATGTTGACGACGATAATACAGGTCCGTTCATCGTATTCACGGGGTTCCATATGGAAACGGAGCCGCATATCAAGCACCGGAATCACCTGGCCTCGAAGGTTGACGACTCCCTTGACGAACATCGGCATATCGGGAACTTCCGTGATTTTCTGCATTCCGACGATTTCCGTGACATAGCGGATTTCGATGCCGTAATCCTCTTTGCCGAGCCGGAACGTCAAATACATATTTTTCAGTGTGTCCTCGTTTTCGAGTACCGCATGTTCGATCGTCTCATTCAATTGGTTCAGTTCGGTCGCGGAAACTTTGTTCGAGGTCGGGACGGCGGTCATGATCTTTGCGATGTTGGGGGAGGGATGGATCAACTCCATATATTCAAACGCCGACGTACCTTTCGGCGGCTCTTCCAAGAATATACATTAAGCGACGACGAATTGTCGAAAAAAAACGATTTTGAAGCGTTTTCGGCTCGACGTTGCCTCGTTTTTGTTGGTACAATCGGGATAAAGTACAACCCGCCACCACATTGTATCATTTTTCGGAGAGGATTCCAGTTCCATGGACGAGAAAAAACAACGAGCTCCCAAAAACGTTGAAAATTTCTGGGAGCGGGCTTCATCGCTCCGAGACGATCGGAAACGATTCGGAGCGTCGGCGTTTTTCGATTCGCGAACCGAGAACGTTGACGAGGAAGAAAGCGTCCTATCGCTGGATTCCTTGCGGGAAGCGTTCGCGGCGTTCGACCTCGAACAGAATCCGACTCCGATTGAGGAACCGTTGCCCGATGAGCCGAACTCATCGGAATTGAAATCGCTTTCTCCGGACGCCCCCGAAGAGGAAGGATCGGAAAACGGCGAAGAACAAATCAATCACATTGGCAGCGAAGAAGACGAAACACTCGACCTGAACCCGAAATCGATTCTCGAAGCAATGCTCTTTGTCGGCGACCGTGAAAATCGGCCCTTGACCTCGGAGCGGGCTTCGGAAAAGATGCGAAACGTGACGCCGGAAGAAATCGACGTTGCCGTGACCGAATTGAACAGAAATTACGAGAATCTCGGCTGTCCCTATCACATTGTCGGCGACCGCGACGGGTATCGAATGATCCTGCGGCCGGAATTCGAGGTAATCCGGGAAAAGTTTTACGGCAAAGTCAGGGAAGCGACGTTGTCGCAGCAGGCAATCGACACGTTGGCCGTCGTTGCCTATCGTCAACCGATCAGCGCCGAAGAGGTTCAGAAGTTGCGAAAGGAATCCAGCGCCAACACGCTTTCACAGCTTGTCCGCCGCGGACTCCTGAGCGCCGAACGGGAAGTTCAGGATAAAAAACGAACCATGGTGTACCGGACGACGGAACGGTTTCTCGAACTGTTTCAACTCGCTTCACTGGACGATCTGCCAATCTCCGAGGAACTCGACTGAGGCGACAAAGACACGCTGCGCGGCTATACTGTGACACGGCACAAACTGGCCGTTTGTCCATTTGACCGGTACTCCGGGCCGTTAGGATGTTCCAACGGGTTGTATCGCCAAATAACGACCAATTTGTGCCAAGGTAGAGTATAAAACGCAAGCGGAACCCGGATCATCCCGATGGGGCGGCGGTTCCCCAACCGACGTCTTCGGCTGACTCGGTTTCCTGTCGATTGCCGGACGTCTGTTCGTCAGTCTGCGTTGCTTCGACCATCGGTTTTTCCCGTCGCTTAAAAAACTCTTTTTCGATTTCGGGTTCTTCCGGCGTCAGGAAATCCTGAAGGATCTCGTTTCGTCGCCGCAGCGCAAGGAGCGTCAGTCCAGCGAGCAAAATCAAGCCGCCGGCCAAAACGATCAGAAAATCGAGAAGCTGAAAGGTAAGCAAGGGGACAGGGGACAGGGGACAGGGGACAGGGGATAGGGGATAGGGGATAGGGGACAACTATTCGGCGAGCAAAGCTCGTCCGTATTTTTCTTGCCTCTCGTCCCTAACCCTTGGCCTCTATTTCGCTATTTCGGTGAATCGAGTTTCACGGATCACGGTAACTTTGATCTCGCCGGGAAACTGAACTCGTTCGGTCAGGGCCTTCGCAATGTCGCGGCAGGTTTTCGCGGCGAGTTCGTCGGACGTTTGAGGAGCGCTCAGCATCACACGGAGTTCCCGACCGGCTTGGACGGCGTAAGCTTGCTCGACACCGGAAAACTCCGATGCCAGCGATTCGAGTTCCTCCATTCGGCGAACGTAGTTCTCCAACGATTCCCGTCGGGCGCCGGGGCGGGAAGCGCTGCAAGCGTCGGCTGCCGAAACGATGATCGTGTAGGGGAATTCGATCCGCGGATCGTCGTGATGTCCGAGCGCCGCCTGGACGACTTCGGACGTCTCTCCGTAACGTTTGAGAAGATCGGCTCCGATTTTCGGATGACCGCCCTCGGTTTCATGGTCGACAGCCTTTCCAATGTCGTGCAGCAAGCCGCAGCGCCGAGCCAATTTCTCGTTCAAGCCAAGCTCCACGGCGATCAGGCCGGACAGGAACGCGACCTCGACGGAGTGTCGCAACACGTTTTGACTATAGCTCGTCCGAAAATGGAGCCGACCGAGAAGATTCACGAGCCGCTCGTTCAGGCCGAACACCTCGACTTCCTGGCACGCTTCCATTCCGGCCTTTTGAACGAAGGCCTGAATCTCCTTGTTGGTCTCGATGACGATTTCCTCGATCCGTGACGGATGAATCCGTCCGTCGGCAATCAATCGGTTGAGCGAGAGTCGGGCGACCTCTCGACGAATCGGATCGAACCCGCTGACGATCACGACGCCCGGCGTGTCGTCGATGATGATATCGACGCCGGTCGCTTTTTCGAAGGCCCGGATATTGCGGCCCTCACGGCCGATGATTCGACCCTTCATGTCGTCGTTTGGAATGTCGACCGTACTGGTCGTCGCTTCGGCGGTCAACGGAGCGGCGTAGCGCTGCATGGCGCCCAACAGGATGTTGCGCGTCATCGTTTCGCAACGTTCATGCAGCATTTTTTCATGCCGCAAAACGATTGTTCCCGTTTCTTCGCGGAGTTCGTTGTCAAGAAGACCGAGAAGTTTCGCGGTCGCTTCTTCACGATTTAACCCGGAAAATTCGTGAAGCGTCAAACGTTCTTTCTCGATCAGTTTCGCGAGTTCTTCGTTTCGACGATTCGTGTCTTCGATTTTCTCGGTTAACTTTCGCTGCGTGTTCTCGACGAACTTTTCCTGTTTGTGGAGATTGTCGGTCTGTTTGTCGATAAGATCCTGCCGCTTATCGAGCGACCGCTCTTTTTCGTGAAGCTCCTGCCGAATGAGCCGCTGCTCGTTTTCGTGTTTTTCCTTGAGTTGGATCGCTTGTTCTTTGGCGTAGAGTTCCGCTTCACGCCGTTTCGCGTCGGCCTCCAGTTCGGCTCGTTGGAGAATTTCCTTTGCCATCGATTGCGCATCGGTTCGACGAAGAGCGTCGATGAAGCGAACGGCAAAAAACGTTCCGAGACCGACGACGACGGCCGTCGCGAGAATTCCGGCAAGAAATTGCCATGCTGTTTCCATAAAGATCGCTCGCTTACTCTTTCGTGGACGGGAAAAGCGCTTGGCGATATCGGGAAACGGCGATCGGAGACAATGCAAGCGGCAACATCAACGGAGAAGAGCGACGACCGGAAAGAAAACGCCTGTCAGTGGGCCAAAAAAACACAAAACAACGGGGTGTCAATGGAACAGGGGCGAAAAGAATGCGAAAAAAGGGGGCGCTCGGTCGAAAGAAAAAGAAAGGGTCGCTCGGGAAAGTAAAGGGCAACGTCCTGTCTCCCGGAAAAAAACGGAAAACGGCGGTCGTATGAAAACGTTTCCTTCGCGCGACGACGACCGATTCGACGAGCGAAAAAACTCCTCGAACAAAGATCGCCAGCGGGATCAAAAACGTCAAGAAAAAATCCATGCTTTACTTCGTCGAAAACGTGATGTCAAAACACTCGCAAGTCCGAAACGTTCTTTGTATCGGAAAACGCAAGGTCCGGAAAATAATGGTTATCAACTCGATCAGGTTTTCGAAATAAAACGTAAAACCCGAAATTATTCACGGACCGTCATCATAGCCGATTTGCACGTTTCCTGCAACTCTTTTTTCAAAAAATATCGGAACATTCCTGTTCGCGACAGTCGGTGCATAGGAGGGAGATCGCTGCATTTGTCGACCGCACAACACTTCGTCCCTATAATCGTTAAAACGATCATCTTTCGCAAATCCACGATACAAACCGTGAATTTCCGATCTTATCCCAACGACGAAACTCGACGTTGCCGAATTTGGGAAGTATAATATCGAGCGGTTGTTTTTCTTTTCTCGCCAGCTCTTTTAAGGAAATCATGAGCCGATGCCGGGTCGTTATCACGGGAATGGGACAGGTCAGTCCGCTCCCGCCGACGCTTGACCGATTCAAGAAATTCCTTGATGCTGGAGAGGAAGTCGTTGCGCCTTACGCTTTGGGCTCCCCGATTTCCGTCGCGGCTCCTGCTCTCTTCAACGGCGACATCAACGATTTTCCCGATGTCGATCCGAGCCAGAAAAGAGCGGTCAAGAAAAGTCTCAAGGTGATGTCACGGGAAATCCAGATGGCGGTTGCCGCCAGTTCCCGGGCGATCGCGGACGCCGGAATAAGTTTCGGACAGTTTTCGGCCTCTCGGGTCGGCGTTTCCTTCGGTTCCGATTATATTTTGACGACGCCGGACGAATGTCTCGACGGAATCAAAGCGTGTTCAAGGGAATCCAACGAATCACGGCTTTCGTTCGACTTTACCCGTTGGGCGAAGGACGGGCTGCCCAAAATGTCGCCGCTCTGGCAGTTGAAATACCTCCCCAACATGCCGGCGAGCCATATCGCGATCCTGAACGGTTTTCACGGGCCCAGTAATTCGATGACGCTCCGGGAAGCGTCGATCGGGGCTGTTGTCGGCGAGTCGTTGGCGATCATCGAATCCGGTCGAACCGATCTGATGCTCGTCGGAACCACCGGCAGCCGTCTGCACCCGATCCGAATGATCCAGGCGGTTCAACAGGAGGAACTCGCTTCAAAAAGCTGTCGGCCCTTCGATCGGAACCGCGACGGAACCGTTCTCGGTGAAGGGGCCGGAGCGATCGTCCTCGAAGAAAGGGAGCACGCCGTCAAACGGGGGGCAACGATTTACGCCGAAATCGTCGCTTCTTCGTATCGTGCCCGATTCGATCGATCGGGAACCGATTTTCGGCGGGAAGTCGTTGGTCGAGTTCTCCGGGGAGTTCTTCGAAAAAGCGGTCGAGAAGCGGAACAAATCGGACACGTCAACGCTCACGGTCTCGGCAACCGCAGTTCGGACGCCGCCGAGGCCCAAGCGATTGCCGACGTGTTCGGTTGCCGTTCCGAAAAAATTCCGGTTTGCGCCGCCAAGGGATTTTTCGGCAATCTCGGCGCTGGAGCTGGAACCATCGAACTGATCGCCGGCGTTCTCGCTCTCCGCGAGCAAAAACTCTTTTCGACGCCGAACCACGAAACGCCGGACGCCGATTGTCCGATCCGCGTCGCCCAAGCGGGAGAACCGAGCGGCGACGCCTTTGTGAAAATCGCCGTCAATCCGCAGGGACAGGCGTCCGCCCTTCTTGTTGTCGCCGATCGTTGAGTCGATTATAATCAGGCGAGTTCAAATTCTGGAGCCGGAACCAGAGGTTTCGGTTTTCGATTATGTCCCCTGTTTCCGGGACCACAGGTCCCGGCTCTCGTTTCCATGAAACAACTCATCTATTTTGCGTTATTGTTCTTCCTTGGTGTCTCGGCGTTTGCCCAGACGGCGCCGAACACGCTGGATCCTGTTGAAAAAGAGGAGGGATTCCAGCTTCTCTTCGACGGCAAGGGACTTTCGCCGGAAATCTGGCAGAGTTCCATCGAGGGCTATCCCGTCGAAAACGGCGAAATCGTCTGCCGAAAAGGGGGCAACCTGCTGACGGCCAAGGAATACGGCGATTTCGTGTTCCGCTTCGAATTCGCGCTGCCGCCGGGAGGCAACAACGGCGTCGGCATCCGAGCCGAGTCGCCGAGTAAAGACGCCGCGTATCACGGCATGGAGATTCAGGTTCTCGACGACACGGCGGAAAAGTACTCGAAGCTCAAGGAATACCAATATCACGGTTCGATCTACGGTATCGTCCCGGCGAAACGGGGATTCCAGAAACCGCTCGGAGAATGGAACCTCGAAGAAATCACGGCCTGCGGTTCTCGGATCACCGTCAAACTGAACGGCGAAACAATTGTCGACGCCGATCTCGCGGAGTTCAAGGACAAGCCGTTGCCGGACGGTAAGGAGCATCCGGGGTTGTTTCGAAAAAAAGGCTTCATCGGCTTCCTCGGACACGGCGACCCGGTTCGTTTCCGTAACGTTCGGATCAAGGAGCTGAACACGCTGACCGATACCGAAAAAAAGGACGGCTTCACGTTGTTGTTTGACGGTAAAACGGTCTCGCCGGAAATCTGGCAGGGCGATATCGCCGGGTATCCGGTCGAAAACGACGTCATCGTCTGCCGCGGCGGAAATCTGATGACGAAAGAAGATTACAACGACTTTATCTTCCGTTGCGAATTCAAGGTTCCGCCTGGAGGCAACAACGGAATCGGTATCCGTTCGCCAGGAGTCGAGGCTCCGACATGGAACGGACTGGAAATCCAGATTCTCGATCATTTTCACCCGAAGTACAAGGATCTCAAGGAATACCAGTTTCACGGCTCGGTTTACGGCGTGATTCCGGCCAAGCGGAACGCGGAGAAAAACGACTCTCTGAAACCGGTCGGCGATTGGAACTTCACCGAGATCAGCGCGATCGGAACGAAGCTCAGAGTCGTTCTGAACGGCGAGACGATCGTCGACGCCGACCTGCAAGACTACCGCGACAAGCCGGTGTTGAGCGATATCCGTCCGAAAGGACTCGACCGCCTGACCGGTCTCGTCGGTTTTCTCGGACACAGCGATCCGGTCGAGTTCCGAAACGTCCGGATCAAACGCCAAAACGCCAACTGAATCCTCGACGTCTCGGACGCCTTGAAATATCCTCCTGACGTCGCAGGAACCGAAAAGATATCCGTTGTTTTTCAACTCCGGGACCGTCGGTTCCGGTTCTCGCCATGGCACGAAAATCCCGTTCGACCTCCCGCCCTTCGCTGTCTCCCACGGTGGAGCCTGTTTCCGATTCCGTGAAAAAACCGCCGAAATCCGACGCTTGGATGTTCGATATTCCGCCGGCTTCATGGAAACCAACCTGGATGCTTTTCGCCCTGTTCGTCGTTGTCGGCTTGGTCGTGTTTTTCGTTTCCGGTCAGGCGGCGGATTCCGTGTCCGTGTTTTTTTCCTCGGGAACCGCCGCCGATTCTTCCACGCCGGGACCGACCTGCCGAATTGTCTGTTTCACGCCGTGGGGGCAAGGGAGAGAAAACCAGCTTTTTGAAGGCGAAAACGTGTTCGGGAGAAAATTTTTCTCCTCGATCATCCTGCGTTGCGACGGCGAACGACCGAACAGCGCGGTGCGGTTGGCCCTTTGGCCTTCCATTTCTCCGGGCGCTATCGACATCAAGCCCGAAGACTGGGTTTCCGTTTCCGGAGTGTTTGTTTACGATTTGAAAAAATTCTTTCATCGACAGTATCCGCTCGGATCGTTGGGCGAACTTTTCTTTCCGCAACCGGTCTTGAATTGGAGCGGCGTTGGTTGGATGTTGTGTTCCGCGGCCGCTTCCTGGCCGTTCTGGTTGCTTTTTCCCCTAGCGCTGCTTGTCGTTGAAGAACGACGCCATCACGATGCAGCCGCCATGAAACGAAAAGAATTGACGATCCTGCTGGTCGGAACTTTTTTTCTGACGATTTCGGTCGAAGTCCTGTTGAACCTTTATTTGATCGGCGTCCTTCGTCCCGACATTCCCACGTTGATTGCCGAAGCGATGAAAACGTTCATCTACACGGATCGGATGAATCCCAATCCGAGTCTGCTTCCTCGATACGCGTTGTCGATCGTCGTTCTTCCTTTCCTGTTGGCGATCGGATACTTCCTCTCGCAAACGCTTTTGAATCGGATTCGTCGCCGCTCCGAACACGGCGTCGACCGCGCGTTTCTTGTCGCCGCGATTCTGGGGATCGTTTTTCCGCTCCTGATGCTCGAATCCTGGTTTATCAACATCCGGGACATCCTGTCTCTTTGCGTATGCCGCGTTTCCGCCGTCATCGTGCTCGTCGTTGCCGTCTGGATGTTATGGTCCAACCTGCAACAAGCCCGCCGCCTGTTGACGCCGCTCGGCGGCGTATTCGTCGTCGTTTTTCTCGTCCTCGTCTTTTTTCTTCGTTTGCACCGGGAATCCTTTCCTCCGGAACCGCTCCATTTCGACTGCGTCTATTTTTCCGTGACGCAAACGATGGTCGGCAAAACCGTCTTTGTCGACGTCGATTCGCTCTACGGCGGTTTCGCCGCGTTCCTGGAACCGTTCCTGCGGATCATCGGTTACGGGGTCTTTCCCTTTACGTTCCTGATGAGCGTCCTGTCGACGCTTTCGCTCGTCTTCCTGTTCTTGTCCCTGCGATTGATCGTCAAGGATCGGCTGTTGCTCGTTTTCGGAGGACTCTATCTTTTCTTTTACGTCTACGTTTTTCAGTATTTTTGGAATTTGGCCTTGCCGGGCGAGGTGATGCTCGCCCAACAGGCGTATTTGATGCGATTTCCGCTCCGAACCCTCACGATCTTCGCGTCGCTTTTCTTGATGCTGCTCTATTTCAAGCGGCGTTCGCCATGGATATACCTAACCGTTCACCCGCTGGTTTTCCTTGCTCCGTTTTGGAATCTTGATACGGGCGTCATTCTTCCGATCATTTGGATTTTAACCGTGCTCGTCGACGAGTATTTACGGAGTTCGTCGTTCACGCTCTTTTTCAAAGCGGCTCTTCGGCATCTCGGCGTGTTCGTCGCGTTCGGAATCGCCGTTCCCCTCCTGTTTACGCTGGAGCTTTTCCTTCGGAGCGGACATTGGCCGGACTATCTCCAAATGTTCCGATATCTGAAATCGCACGCCGTTGCCGGTTTTTTCGCCGTTCCGATGTCGGAGCATCATCCGGCGCTCCTCCTGTTATTACTCAACTCGTTCGGCTTGTTTTACGTTTTTCGTTGCACGATTCTTAAACGCAACGGTTATTCCGCGCGAGTCGTCTGCGTGCTTTCATTGTTCGGTTTCGGCATGTTCCCGTATTACGTGAACCGCTCGCAAGAGATGAACCTGTTTATGGTTTCGTTTTCATCGCCGTTGCTCGTTCTTTTCGCCATGGATCGTTTCCGCAAAGGATTCGTTCGCGACATCCTCGCCCGGCGTCTGACCTTGAACGTCGCCGGACATTCGGCGTTGATCGGATTGCTCCTGATCGGCCTGTCCTTTTGTCTCGACATGACGCCCGGCTGTTTGAAAGCGTCATGGACGAACCTTCAATTATTGTTGGTTCCGAACGATCATTACGCTCCGTTTTCCGTCGAACGGGTTCAGCCGCATTCGGTCGCGACGGAACGCTCGAACATCGCCTTCATGCGACGCCAGACGATTCCCGGCGAATCGGTGTTGATTTTGAGCGAAGACTATGACGCTCTCTATTACGGAACGTCGAAAACGCGAGCCGTTCTCGACCTGCCGTCGAGCGTTGAATGGAGTCGTCGCGACGAGATGAATCTCCTGATGGAGTTCCTGGAAAAGAACGAAACGACCAAAGTATTTGTCGAGCCCGGCAATGTTCCGCCCTTTACAGTCAATGAGGATATCACGAACAATATTGTCGGAATCATCCAGCAACACTATGAAGTCGTCGACAAGTCCGCGACGCCGGGAACGTTGATTTTGTTGCGAAAGAAAAACGCTCCCATCAACCGCTGAATTCCGTGACGCTTGAAGCGTCGATGGTCGACGAACCGATATGGAGTTTCACGGCCCCGTTGTTGATGCTTACCTTGT
The DNA here is from genome assembly GCA_031548665.1 of Thermoguttaceae bacterium. GTDB lineage: Bacteria > Planctomycetota > Planctomycetia > Pirellulales > Thermoguttaceae > WRKP01. Next base: position 8,542 of record JAVBQW010000109.1, on the reverse strand, counting down.
CGACCTTTCCGGAGACGGCGACTTTTTCCGCCGTTTTGCCGTCGGTTGCTTCTTTGGTATAGGAACCGGTCACGGTTTTGCCGATCATTCCGGAAGCGAGACTCATCGTCTGGCTGGCGCTCATTTCGGCGATTCCGGTCGTCAGTGAATCGATTCCCGTCGTCAACTTGTCGTTCGAGGTGATTTGACGGATTTGTCCGATCTGTGCCAACATATCACTGTTGCTCATCGGGTTCGTCGGATCCTGGTTTTGGAGTTCAGCCGTCATCATCTTGATGAAGTCGACCATTGTCAGATCGTTCATCCGATCGCCGGCCGAACTTGTTGTCCCATTGACGGAAGAATAATCGTAGGAGCTGCTGACGCTGGACATGGAATAGTGAACAGTGAATAGTGAACAACGAACAGTGAATAGTGAATAGTGAACAACGAACAGCGAAATTGCAAACGATAAATAAAGGACAGTGAAAGGTTTGAAGAACGCTTGCGTCTTCACTGTTCGCTGTTCACTGTTCGTTGTTCGCTTACCAGGGTAATTCCATCATACCGACGATTTGGTCGGCGACTTGTTCGACTTGTTCCATTTCGGTGGTCGCCACGGATTGGCCGAACTCCGGCATGAAATAATTTGTTGAGCGAACGACTGCGGAACTTTCGTTCCAAGGAATCGCATCGAACTGTCGAAGATCCTTGCTCCGGCGATCTTTCCACGTGATGTATACCGACAGGGTTCCGCTTTGTTGGCGAACGTCTCCGAAACTGTCGTAGATGGAGACTCGCCGAGTTTCCGTCACGATTCTTCCGCTGAGAACGCTGTCGGCGTCCGGACGACCGACGACCTTGTACGGCGACCGAGCCTCGATTCGTTTGCATACGGCTTCCGTCAACTGTTCCGCGATCTCACGACGGTCGACGCTCGATTCGAAAATCGGAACGTGTACCGTTTTGATGTCCTGTCCGAACAGCGATTTCGTGCCGACGTGGTATCCGAGACCGAGGCAGCCGGAAAACAGTCCGAGCAATAAAACGGTTCCGAGAATCCAGGGAAGTTTGTTCATCGTGTTCGTCGACCTTATCGCGGCAAAAAGACTTTTTCGAGGAATTCAAACTGTGATGGTTGCGACGGCTCATCCTGGATCTCTTCGAGCCGTTGACGGGCCTTTTCGGCGAATTCCGTTTGCGGATATCGGTCGATCAACTTTTCGTAATACTGCCGGGCCGCCCCATAGTATTTCTTTTTATCGTAATGCTGGCCGTAGACCCATTCCTTTTGCGCCTGACGAACGATGACGCCCTCTTTGAGCGCAACGATTTCGCTCTTTTCGTCGCCGAGTTCCGAACCGAACTGCCGGAGCGTGACGTCGGCCAGTTTTCCGGCTTCGTCAAGCATCTTGCTGTTGTACTCCGCGCCCATATAAGCGTTTGTCCGGGCGTACAGTTCGAGTTCGTGCGCCTTCGCAACATGTTTACTGAGCGGAAAGTTCTCGCGGAGATAGTTGAAATAATACGCCGCCTGATCGAAATTGTCGTCGCCCTGATACCGGCCCCGGGCGAGATACGCCGAGGCCAACGCCATCACGGCGTCATCCGAAACCGGACCGTTCGGATCGTTGATAAAAATCGATTCGTAGGCTTTCTTGCAATTGCCGAACGTATCGAACTTCGGCCGAGACTTCTCCGTCATGTTGACCGAGGAAACGCCGCGACGATCTTCGAACTCCCAATACCGGGCGATGGAAAACAACCGACGGACATCGGCGTCGATGTATTTCGAGTGCTGGTATTTGACCAATAATTTTTGGTAACATTTCAACGCCCGCGGATAATCCTCGGCGAAATAATAGCATTCACCGGCCAAATGCAGGGCGTCTTCTTCCAAGACGGAATCCGGCCAGCGCCACGCGGCGGTCCAGAATTCCTTGGCGGCGGCGGCACATTTTGCCTTGTCTTTCAGGTCCGGCGTCGTGAGCAGGATTTCGCGACCTTTTTTCATCGCTTCGTTTGCTTTCCTTTCGTCGGGGCCCATTCCGACCCAATCGCGGACCTTCGTGAAGAAGTTCACCGGATCAAGCGTCGACCAATCGAAGGCTTTTTTCTCTTCCTTTTCCCAGTCGTAAACGGGAAAGTTGTCGTAATGCTGCGGCGTGACTTCGACGTGTCCGACTTGGCGAATAATATCCGTTTCGACGTCTTTTTTCTGCTCTCGATCAGCGAAGGGACCGGCCCAATGGTCGAGCGGTTGCAGATATTCCGCTCCGCCGTCCTTTTTCTTGGCCGTCGCAAGCTCCGTCAATCGGGCACGTTCCCGAGCATCCTCTTCACGCTTGGCCGCTGCTTCGAGTGAAACGGCTTGGCGTTGTTCGGCATTCGAATCAAGTCCCCAAGGATCGTCGGTTTGCGGCGGTGGCGGCAGCGGCGTAGCGCCGTTTGCCCAGAGATCCGGCGTTGTCGGCAACGGCGGACGAACCTCGTTGTTCAGCGGAATGGTCGGCTGAACGACCGGTTGAACGATCGGCTGAGCTATGGGTTGCGCAATCGGCTGGACAACCGGCTGAGCGATCGGTTGAGCGATCGGTTGAACGACTGGTTGGGCAACTGGCGGGTTCGGCCTCGCAGCGACCATCCACGGATCGTGAGCGGCTGGAGCCGGGGGCTGTGCCCCCGGTATCGGGGAGACCGGAAGCGCTGGAGAGACCGGGAGCGCAGCTCCCGGCTCTTGAACGGACGAAACCGTGGGACTCGAAAAATTGGCAACCGGCGCCTGTCCGAGAACGTGTTCGGAGGGCGGCGGCGGCGACTTCGGCGTCGGTGTCAGCCAACGTTCTTTGGAGGGAACCGAGCTGCAACCGAGTATACAAAGCGTCAGCAGGAGAAGTCCGACCGAATCACGAATCACGAATCACCTCCACGTCGTTCTTTCCGATGAAACCAAACCAGTCAAACAGTTTCGGCTTTCGGCCGATCAGATGACTGAGATAATTATTAAGCAATCCACGGATTTCGCCTCGAACGTTTTTGTCGAGAGGAAACCGCATCCAATCTTTGCCGTCGAGGAGTTTCAGGGCTCGAAGGGCGTCCCTTGAAACGAGCGAAACCTGTTGGTGTCCCGAACGGCACGGTGGACAAAGGACGCCGCCGTCCAGATGTCCGAAAGGAATCCGCGTCAACTCCTCGTCAATTCGGTCGCCGCATTCGACGCAGCGATCCAGCGAGGGCTGCTGACCGACTTCCCGCAGGAGCCGTAATTCAAAGCGAATCAGGCTCCGCGTCACGAAAGTCCCCTTGGCAAGCTGCTCCAGCACCGCGACCGCAAGGTCGAAAATCCTCGGACACGGATCGTTTTCGGTCGTCAACAGATCGATCAGTTCGACGACGTAAAACGCTCCGAAAAGGCCCGGCAGGTTCTGTTCCGTGACGGTAAAACGGCGAAGCAGCTTCGATTCGGTCAGCAAGTCGAGCGAATCGTTTCTTTTCTGGAGGAACATTACACGAATTCGGGCCAGCGTGTCAAGAGCAGACTCGAAGGGACTTTTCAATCGACGGCCGCCTTTCGCCAAAGCCTGTATTTTGCCGAATCTTCGCGTCAAGATCGTCAAGACGAGACTCGTCTCGCTGAAGTCGATCCGGTGCAGAACGAGAGCGTCGTCGGATTCCATGGAAGATGAACCAAGAGGGCAACGGTTGGGGGCCAAGCTTCCGCCAAAAAGTTCGTACCGGTTTAGCAACCCGCTTGCGTTTTAGCCGCGAAGCGCTTGGGGACATGGGTTTTCTAAGGAGGCTCGCCAAAATAAGCTGTACAAAGAGCCCCGAGTGGAGGCGGTACTCCGCCGTAACTCGGGGGTTGAAGCAAGGGGTGATATTGTAATTGTATGAGTTATTTTGGCGAGGCTCCTAATGCATTTCGATGGAACAGGACCCGACTTTCGGGAGCAGGTAGTTGAACTGGACGTTCGGATGGTCGGCGAGGAGCGACATCGGAACCGACGTATCGACGATCCGCTTTGAGATCATCAGGGCAGAGAGTCGCATGCCGAAAGGGTTGTCGTGGTGTCCGGGATGCCAGATCGAAACTTTTTCCGCCTTCCATGTTTCAATCGGTCCGACGGTTACGGCGTGGTGCGGAACGTTCTGTACCACGCCGCCGCCGCTGGTCCGGGCGTTTTGGATCAAAGTCATCGGATGCAGCTCGACGAGTCGGGTTCCGAGTTTGCGATAGATTTCCGGCGGCGGCGGAGCGTCGACGTAGGCTCCTTCCCGACGCGGCGGATCGTTGAAGGCCCAATGCTTCGTTTCGCCCTGCCCGCCCTGGATCAGGCAGCAACGAACGCCGTCCCAGCTTTTGACGAACTCGTCGATCTTTTCCGTTGGGAAATGGAGGTTTTCTTTCGGAGGACGAAGGTCCGGACGGATTCGGTTGAAGCAGAGATCCATATCAGCCTTGGCGAAGCCGAGCGGAAAGTCGATGCCGACCGCTTTGCCGTCGACGATCCATTCGTCCATTCCCCAAAAATGGGCGTTGCTCAAATTGATATCGAGGGCGTTGACCAATCGGGCAACCAATGGAAGCTGCTCCGTTGGACCGATCGGCCCACAGACGCCGCAGGGATTGTCCGGCGTCGCCTGTTTCCAGGCGTCGATATACTCCAACGCTTCGGAGAGATAAAAATCCTCGACGGTCTCATAAAACTTCACGGAAAAACCGGGGCGTGAAAGCTGTCGAAGATCGCCGACACCCAAACGAGCGGCGTCGTCGAGGATTTCACGGTCCAATGTCGTATAGTCCCACCAATCGGGGGCGACGTAGCTGAGGTTTCGTGGCATGGGATTCGAGGGACAGAGGAATCGGCTGAAAAACAGTATTACTTGTCCTGTGCAAGTTCTCCGCGTTGTTTGTGAACGCAACCTTGATTCTGCCGCAAGACTGGAGGCTGGAGACCGGAGGGAACGGTTGGAAACCAGGAACTCCAGTCTCCGGCCTACAGTCTCCAGCCTTCTTCAATGTTCGATGCTTTGCAACTTGCACAGTACAATTACTCATGTTTCAACATAACGAATTTGGCGGCAAATGCAAGAAGCACGAATTGGAGATCTGCAAAGTTCAAAACAATTTGACTCTGCCCCTTGCTGCCCCTATAATCACGATGCCGAGCGAACGTCGTCGAAACCACTCACCTTTTATTGAGAGCCGTCCATGAAATCGTTACAGAATTTTTTCGTCCTTTCGATCTGTTGTTTTTTGGCTGCCGGAGCTATCGCCCAAGAGGGAAACCATGCCATGCCGACCGGAGGTTGGTCGACGTTTCGGGCCGTCGACGAGGAATCCAAGATTTTGTTCGACAAGGCGATGGAAAAACAGGTTGGCGTAACCTACACGCCCTATTGCGTTTCGAAACAGGTTGTCGCCGGAATGAATTATCGTTTTTTCTGTTCCTGTACCACCGTGACGAACCCGCCGAAAGAGGAAAACGCCTTTGTCGATCTTTATGTCACCCCGAACGGCAGCATCAAGGAAAAGAATATTCACAACACCCATTCAAAACGTTTGGCGGGCGGCTGGTCGGAATTCAAACCGATCGACGAGAAAGCGAAGGAAGTTTTCGCCGCGACGTTCGGCAAAGTCGTGGGCGTGACATATACTCCGTTCTGCGTGTCGACGCAAGTCGTCGCCGGAATGAATTATCGTTTCCTCTGTTCCAGTGTCGCCGCGACGAATCCTCCCAAAGAAGGAAACGCGTTCGGCGTGGTCTACGCCGATCTTCAGGGCAATAAAGAGATCACGGAAATCAAAGAATTCCGGTCGCATGACCTGTCCCAAATGCTCCAGGGCGACCACCGTGAAATGGACCGCTCCCCGATCCCGGAACGAAATCGCGCCAGAAGATAGCACTTTCTGAAATTCATTGCCACGAAAAACACGGAAAGATCACGGAAAATTCAAAGACAGCCTTTCAACGACGGCTCGATTCTCGATATTCTCTTTCCGTGTCCTTTCCGTGCCTTCCGTGGCAAAATACGTTCATCGTTTTTGGAAACTTTATTCCTTCGAGAGTTTGCGGAGTACGGTCTGCAGAATGCCGCCGTTCAGGTAATACTGTAACTCGACCGGCGTGTCGATCCGGACTTTGACGCGGAATTCAATTTCACTGAACAGGTTCGGCGAAACTTCCCGTTCCGCTTTCACTGTGATGTCGCTTCCCGGCACGAAAGTCGAGGAAATTTCCGGGAACGTGAATTCTTCCTCGCCGGTCAGGTTCAGCGACTGCCAGGTCACGTCGGCCGGAAATTCCAGCGGCAACACGCCCATTCCGACGAGATTGCCTCGATGAATCCGTTCGAAACTCGACGCGATCACCGCTTGGACGCCGAGCAGCACGGTTCCCTTGGCGGCCCAGTCGCGGCTGCTGCCGGTTCCGTATTCCGCTCCGGCCAAAACGATCAACGGCGTCTTCGTTTCCTTGTATTTCATCGCGGCGTCGTAGACCGACATGATTTCGCCCGTCGGATTCTGTTTGTCGCCGAAGTATTTCGTCACGCCGCCTTCGGTTCCGGGAACGAGCAGGTTTCTGATCCGAATATTGGCGAACGTTCCCCGCGTCATGATCCGATCGTTCCCGCGACGCGAGCCGTAACTGTTGAACTCCGATTGCGGAACTCCGGCATCAAGCAAAAATCTTCCCGCCGGGGAATCCTTTTTGATTGAGCCCGCCGGAGAAATATGGTCCGTCGTCACGGAATCGCCGAGAGCGATCAAACATTTTGCACGGTAAATCGACGGAATACTGTCCGGCGGCGACATCCGCATACCGACGAGAAACGGCGGCTCCTGAATATACGTGCTCTTTTCGTCCCATGCGAAGAGTTTCGACGGTTTCGTCGGAATCGCGTTCCAGGTTTCGTTGGCGTCGAAGACGTCTTTGTAACGGGTTTCGTAGGTCTTCGGATCGACGGCGGTTTTCACCACGGCGGCGACTTCCTCGTCGGTCGGCCAAATTTCCTTGAGAAAGACCGGCCTGCCTTCTTTGTCGATGCCGAGCGGCTCCGATGTCAAATTAATCGTTACGCTCCCTGCCAAAGCGTAGGCGACGACCAGCGGCGGACTCGCCAGATAGTTTGCCTTGACGAGCGGATTGACGCGGCCTTCGAAATTCCGATTACCGCTCAACACAGCGGCGGCGACCAGATCGTTTTTCGTAATTTCCTCCGACACGGCGTCCGGTAGCGGACCGCTGTTTCCAATGCAAGTCAGGCAGCCGTATCCGACGATGTTGAAGCCGAGTTTTTCCAGCGGCTTCAGTAAATCGGCCTTCGTCAAATAATCTTCGACGACCCGCGAACCGGGCCCAAGGCTCGTCTTGACGAATTTCGGAACTTTTAGTCCTTTTTCGATTGCTTTCCGTGCGAGAAGTCCGGCGGCGAGCATCAGGCTCGGATTGCTCGTGTTCGTACAGCTCGTGATCGACGCGATGACGACGGCTCCGTCTCCCGGCTTGTCGCCGTTGGTCGGAATCGCTTGCCGGGTCAAACCGAAGCCGCGTTCCTTCGTTGGAGCGGCAAGCGACTTTTCGAACGACGATTTCATCGAGGAAAGCGGCACCCGATCCTGCGGCCGCTTCGGACCGGCAAGGCAGGGTTCGACGGTCGAGAGATCGAACGTCAAAATCTTCGTATATTTCGGCGTCTTCGCGGTCGGCGTCGAGAAGAGTTGCTGTTCCTTGCAATACGCTTCGACAACGGCGACGTGTTCCGCGCTGCGACCGGTTTCCCGCAGGAATTTCAGCGTCAACTCGTCGACGGGGAAGAATCCCATGGTCGCGCCGTATTCGGGTCCCATGTTGGCGAGCACCGCGCGGTCGGCGACCGGCATGGTCCGCACACCGGGACCGAAATACTCGACGAACTTGCCGACGACGCCCTCTTTGCGGAGAATTTCCGTCAACGACAATACGATATCCGTTGCGGTAACGCCGTGTTTCGGAGCGCCGATCAATTCGACGCCGACGACTTGCGGGGCGAGCATGTAATACGGTTGTCCGAGCATCACGGCTTCCGCTTCGATGCCGCCGACCCCCCAACCGAGAACGCCCAAGCCGTTGATCATCACGGTGTGCGAATCGGTTCCGACCACACTGTCCGGATAAAGCGTGGTTCCTGATTCGTGAACGACGTCCGCCAGGTATTCGAGATTGACTTGATGAATAATCCCGACGGACGGCGGCACGACGCGGAAATTATTGAGCGATTTTTGCGCCCAATGGAGCAGCGAATATCGTTCGGCGTTCCGATGGAATTCGAGATCGACGTTCTTCTGGAGCGAGTCGGCGTTACCGAAATAGTCGGTTTGGATCGAGTGATCGACGACGAGATCGACGGGGATCAGCGGATTGATCTTTTCGGGATCCCCTCCGAGTCGTCGCATGGCGGACCGCATCGCGGCGAGATCGACGACGGCGGGAACGCCGGTGAAGTCCTGAAGCAACACACGGGCCGGTTTGAACGGAATCTCGATGTTCGCCGAAGCGTCCGGCTTCCACGCGGCGAGATT
>JAVBQW010000057.1:0-8266 GCA_031548665.1 Thermoguttaceae bacterium | reverse complement strand
TGTGGAAGAAATGAACGGCTCCATACGATACGAAGCCGAACTCAAGGGGTGGGTTTTCTGATAACCGAACACGTTTGTCGGTGTCGGAAGTACCCGCAACTGGTCGGCTCGCGTAATAGAATCCGGCTCATGTTTAAGCCGCACCTGGGAGATAGAATTCGCTGTAAGAAATGATATAATGAACGAAGATGCAGAAACACGTTCTTTGTGACCTTCCAGACATAACCAATGGGAAAATATCTCGTACCCGAAAACTTGGACCTATCGCAATTTTCTTTCCCGGAAGGAACCGCGTACTTTCTGGACATGTTGATTCGCAGGCGTTTCTTGAGTAATTTGCGATCCAATCGCCGTTTCTGGAAGGTCAAATACGACATTTTCTATGCGGATCGTTGGACAACGATTCCCTCTCGAACGTTGAAGAATATCCGTGGAAATTATTCTTCCGTCGTCAATGAGCTTCTCGAACACGGCATTATCGAACGGAGTTACTTCAGTTGCGAGGAACACAAGGCTTATGGTTATCGGTTTGCCGAACCTTACAGGAACGTCCTCTTGAAATGCGAGACGTATTATCCCAAAAACGAGAAGTGGTTCGATAAACGGTTGAAAGAAGTGCGGGAGCGGGAAAGAAATTCATTGAAAGAACTGGAGCCCGGTTATCTTATGGCTCTCGATTCTCTTAATTTTGTCCGTCTTGAATACGACAAGTCGGACATTGATCGCCTGATGTGGAGTATTCACAAGCAAGAGAAAGCGAGACAAAGAAAGGAGCAGTTGTCCCCAACACCTTCCCGAGGACGAAAGAAGTCGGAGAAAGATATCCAAATGTTCAGGGCCGTCCACAGATGCAATCATCTTCTCCATAAAATCCACGAAATTGTCGAAGGTCGCAACGCCCGACTTGTCCCATTCTATAAGGTCGATAATTACGGACGATTCCACTATTTCCTGACCAATCTGCCGAAGTCGCTCCGTCCGTTCGTGCGTCTCAATGGCAATAAGGTGATCGGTTATGACATTACTTCCAGCCAGTGCATCTTCTTCGCGTTGGCCGTTCGGGATGAGGCAAAGGGGCGGGACGGGATCAACTTCCATTCGATTTTGAAGGAGATCGAAAAATGCTATCCACAATACCTGTTTGACCGGGATAAATTCCTTCAGGACGAGATGATCGGAATGGGAAAAGAGCATTCGTCCGAAATTTCATATTCCAAACGTCGAAGCTATCGACGATGGCGACTTGATGATGAACTCGCGATGCTGTTTGAAGTTTTATCCGGTGACTTTTATGAATTCATGATGAGAAAAGCCGGTGAAAAATGGACGACAGAGGAAGAGTTCAAAAAGAAACGTGGGAAATTCAAGAACAAGTTTTTTGAGTTTCTCTACGGTCCGAATAAAAGCCGCAACAGGATATTTCGTGCGTTCCAAGAGACGTTTCCTTATATCTCTCTCGTTCTTTGGAAGATGAAAGACCTTGGTGGAATGCACCGGAGATTTTACGAATTGCATGAAGAAGGAGTGGCCTCGAAAGTGGCTTGGAAACAAATGAGAGCGGAAGCCCGAAAGGAAAAGAAATGGTACGTCTGTCTCCCCCTTCGGATGCAAGAGATGGAAGCCCGTTTCATGTTCGGTCGAATTGCCCCGCAAATTGGGAGACCGTTTCTTCCCGTCCACGATTGCATCATTGTCGAGGAAACGGAACGACGCAACGTAAAAAACGTCAAAAGATTGCTCGAAAACGAATTCAAAAAGCTCGGCATCGCAGCCCGCATCAACGATGAGCCTTGGTAAAAAATACCGCAATGCGTGTAACCCGTTACTCTGAAGATAGAAGGACGGCGAAAAAGCCCATTGACCTTGAAAATTCCAGCGTTGGACACTTCGAGGATTCCAAGTCTATGGGCCCAGGCATCCGGTACGGGGCCTGGGTCCCGCCGCAGCGATCCTCCGGATTCCATGATCCCTGCCAGCCTTGTCGGACGTTCAAGCCTTCTCTCCCCGGCTTTGTAGGAATCGCTCCTTGTACGCACACGAAGGAATCACCTCTCGTTCCATCTCTTCCTTGTCTTATCCAAACCCTTGAAGAGCCACGAAAAACCTTCCAATTCATCCAGACCTTCCGGCCTTCTCCGTGGTGTTTGCCGTTCTGTAAAGCCTTCACTGCCCATAATGAATTTTCAGCAAGCCGTTTTTTACGGAAAAAGGTTTTGGCCAATCCTTGTAGAAAAATGGTGTGTTCCCGCCCTCCTCAGCCCCCTCCGGTTCTTTGGATCGGTGGCTCTCGGGGCATTGCCTTGCGAAAAACGAATTCCGGGAAAAGGGATGATTGGGGATTGTTCGAAGCCTCGATCTTGCATCGCCAGAGGTCGGCAGATAGAATTAGCAGAGATTCGCAGAGGTTTTTTTGCCGGTGCAGAGATCAACAGAGATCAGTCGCCGAGTCAAACAGAGGTTTTTTGTCGGTGCAGAGATCGACAGAGATCGGTCGCAGAGTCAAACAGAGGTTTTCTGAAAAGAAAACGACAGAGAAAGACAGAGATGGAATGAATATGGCCAAAAATCCTGAAATACCGGAAGGATACGTTGCCCGTAACGATGCCGTCAAGATTTTGGGGATACCCGGAAGAGTATTCGACAGTATCGCTCACAAGGAGTTTCGGGAGTGTCGAATCGGAATGAACAAATCATTCCTCTACCCGATATCGGAACTGGAGGCATACCGGGACCATCTCGCGAAGAGTAAAGAAGAGGGCAAATCTCCGTTGACTTGGGCCGAGATGACCAAAGTAGAGAAGATTTTGAACGAACGGGTCAACGTCCTGAAATGGATTTTGAGCCCTGTTTTCACCGCCGATGAGAACACGAAAGGTTCCGCCGCCTACATTCAACGACACCGACCCGATGATTATGATCGGGCCATGCGAGTATTGAGCGACATCGGCCTCGACCTCGAAACACTTCGCCACCGATTGATTTCTCTTCTTCCCGATGCTATTCCTCATGCGGATGATGAACCGCACCATTTCGACGAAATACCCATGCTGGATGGAGAGCCATGCATTTGATCCGACTTTACCGATTTTCGAACACGAAACATCGATTTGGTCTTTCTGCCGTTTCGACTACCCCCCCTATTCCTTCCCGTATCCTTATTCATCGTGATCGGATCATGTCAGGATACGCCTTGAAACGCTTTCGGTCAAGTCGGATGATGGCGGAGTTCGGGAAAGAGAACGGATTTAGGTCGCGGCGGCTTGGGTGCTTTGTCGCCGTGAAGCATTTTCTTTTCTTTTTCCCGCTGGAAATTCTTCGCAACTTGGATCAATTTGCGGCTAATCCCCTGTCGATGGGATGTTCGTGTTCTCACAGTCACTTGAATTTATCAAGTGTACATCTTGTTATATGACAATGAGTTACGTCGACATTTATTCTTTTCGTTGATTGACAAAGAAGGCGGACGAATTTATAATGGAATGGTGTCGGGAACGAAACGGAAACTCAATTGCTTCGACTTTCCGGTATCATTTTCCCTTTTCCCTAAACTCATTTCGAACCTACGCTATACAAGGTCAGAAAGGTTGTGTGCATCATGATTATGTCTCCATTCACAACAGGACCGACTATGGCAAACGAAAAAATGAACCGGGACAAGTCGCAACTCCGCTGGAGGAAGACCTACAAGGGAGAGTCCTTACAGGTCACGCCGTCCGAACTCGGAGGTACGGGTTACAACGATACGGTGGTTCTCGCCAATCGTTGGTTTTCGAGCGAAAAAGAAAGAATCGACGCCGAGATCGCGGCAAAGAAGCGTCAACCGATGGAAGAAGAATACCTCGCCGAACACGAGGAAATGCAGACGGCGATCAAGGTTCTCTCGCGAATCAAAAACGAAGACCCGGCGGCGAATCAACTGATTGAAACGATGAAGGTCAAGTGCAGGGACATCCGACAAACGCCGCAGAACGAAGACACTCCTGCTCCCGGGCTGGCTCTGTTGAATCCGTTGAAGATTTCGGTAAAACAATTGGAAGAACTGACGGAAAACGAAGAAGCCGAAAGAATGTTTTGTTCTCTTCTCGATGAATATCTTTCGAACAAACACAGCGAGACTTGGTTAAACGTACAAGGCTATATCTCTCATTTGAAAAACGACGTACTTGAGCCGAACAATCTCGAATGGTCTCTTGGAATCCGCATGGGCGTTTATCCCGATCCGTCCACCGGAAGAACGTTCGGCTCGGTCACTGTGAAGGGATCGCGGAAAACCATTACACCGGGAACGGCGAAACGACACTCGACCGTTGTATTCGTTGGCTCCGCGAGCAGTTGTTCGGAAAAAACGTTGATGTATTGCAGGAGATCAAGGAAATCGACGAAAAGATTGTCGACGAACAGGAGGAATAACGTTTTTGGCGGAATACCGTCTTGAGTCGGGAAATGGAATAGCGTACAATCGGAAGATGTTCCACTCCCGATCCAATTCGGAGGATATGCAAGGTTGCCGTACAAATTCGGAAATGAGGAGAAGAATTGAAACAACCATGTACGAACGCAAACACTACATCCTCGCGGCGGTCGTTACGGCGGTTATGCTTTTGTCCGCCGTGCGGTTCCTCTTGAACGCGAATCATGAATTCCTGATCTACGTCGTCGTGGTTGTCGCCGTGGGAGCGTTGATTGCCTTGACGCACAAAAATGTCCGGTATCCCTTCGCCTGTCTTGTCGGCCTCGCCGTTTGGGCTGTCATGCACCTTGCGGGAGGCGGAATTCGTGTCAACAACGACGTGCTGTACGGACTCATCCTGATTCCGATTTCGGAAAAATATTCGATTCTCCGATACGATCAAGTCGTTCATGCTTTCGGGTTCGGCGTGTCGACGCTCATCATGTACCATCTGCTCGCCAATTTGCTTTCGGTGAAGGACATGAAACGCTTCTCCATCGGACTGATCGTCGTTATGGCGGGAGTCGGTCTCGGAGCGTTGAACGAGAACATCGAATTTCTGTTGACGGTGTTCCTCCCGCAAACCGGCGTCGGCGGTTACGAGAATACATCGCTCGATCTCTTGTCCAACCTCGTCGGAGCCGTCGTTGCGTACTTCCTCGCCCGAATCGGCTGGGTGTCGATGAAAGTGTAATCGACACTTGACTTCGGAGTGCTCGGTCGTTAAAATGAAGACGTCCGAAAGAATTCGTTTCGTTTCAATATTTCAGTCAGGACCGACCTCCTGCGGCTCATGCCGAAAAGTCGTTTGTTCATGCGACTCTCACGAGAAGAGTTTTGGGTGCTCGACACGACCACCACGTTGAATTCGCAACTCCGTCTTTCTATTTTGAACGCCTCCAACGCCGATCTCATTTTCAACAAACGTCGGCATCACGGTCTTTCGACGAACAAGTTGATCGACTTGATTCTTTTCATGCAGCAACAAGGCGATCTTGCCGTTTATCGCGACGAGAAAGGGATGTTTCCTGAATTCGAAGCCGAGATGAATCGCCTGCCGCGAGCACCGGAAATCAGGACGGTCATCGATTTCACGCCGATCTGGGAGAACCCTGTTTTCTATTCGAGAGTGGATATCGCCGCCGATTTTCATGACAACGAAGAATACGTAAGCAGAAATCAAGGACGGGAATTTTCAGATCGTAAGCCACGTCCGAAAGGAATCCTCCATTATTGTGCGACAAAACAGGGAGCCGCCAAATGGGAAGAGACGGCACAAGTCGATTGGAACAAATATCTTGATACTTGGGACAGTTTGATCGACGACGCCGATCTCGCCGAAGATCAATGGCTCTCGTTGGGGCGAGCTGCGGCGGTTTCCAAGGAGACGCTTGACGTCTATTTCGATTGGCTAATCCGTTGGGAAGCTCACCCTGATTCGGATGAATGTTTTTGTTTCAAGCGTTATGCGACGGAACGAATCCGTCCGTGGCGGGCGACGTATTGGAAAACGTTTCCCGAAGGATTCGAGTGTGATTTCAAGGAATTGTCCATCCACCGAACTGAAGGGATGAATAAAGCAGAAAGCGAACGGTATTCCATATTTTTCAAAAATTCATGGAAAGAGCATCATGCACTTTTCGACTGGCACAACCATTATGTCCGCGATTTTCCGTTCGAAGGAGATTGAACCGTCGCGGTTGCATTGAAGATAAAACCGAAAGACTCAGCCGACCCGAACGACATGAACACCGCCGCGACGGAGGATTTCGCCGACGATGCCGTCCTTGTCGCAAGACGGACTGCCGCCTTTCAGGTATGCTCGTTTGGCTCCGACGATTTGAGCGATTTCGAGTGAGTATTCACCGCCTCGAACATGGAAATCCGTTACGTCTTCACCGGTTTCAGGAGCGATCAACCGCAAACCGTTGTCCAACACGTCGACTCCTGTCCCGCCCGGAGGTAGCGTTTCGCTGGTTCGCGGTGTCGACATGCCGCCCAGTTGTTCCGGGCAAATCGGTACGAGAACGTATTTTTCCTTGAGTTTTTCCAAGAGCTCGTCACGCCGTTTCGCCCGGCGACCATGATACCGGCACGGAATGCCGAGAAAGCACGCACTCACCAAGACCGGCTCCTTCGCGGAACCGGTGTCGAACAGTAACGGTTGGCGATTGCTTGGTGAATCAGGCATGTTATCCATCCAGCAACGGTTGATCGGATTCTTTGACGATTTGACGTTCCACTTCCTCTTGAGTGAGCGTCGAGCCGTCGGAGAGAATGTGCAGGATCGTTAGGCGGTCACGCAACGCTCTTGACACCAACAGCGTTCGATGGCAGTTCGCCGGGTCTTTTTCCGCACACATCAAAGCGATTCGATATTTTGTAACAC
The DNA here is from genome assembly GCA_031548665.1 of Thermoguttaceae bacterium. Lineage (GTDB taxonomy): Bacteria > Planctomycetota > Planctomycetia > Pirellulales > Thermoguttaceae > WRKP01. The sequence continues at coordinate 1,427 of JAVBQW010000057.1, read as the reverse complement.
CACGAAGCAATCGTTCGCAGCCTTCTCGGAACACCGGAAGCGTTGCGACTTTTTCGTAATCGATTTGACCATTGGTGAAACATTCTTTTTCCCGTCGCTTTCCTCCCAATTTGTCACCAAGAAATACGTAACGGCAGTTAATTTGGGACAACGCTTGCTGGAGATTCACGCGATCAAATTGCGGACAGTAACGACTGTACGGGACGGATCGAACATCGGCGACGGCGGTGATTTCGTGCCTCCGTAGCAATTCGAGGAATCTTTCCATCGAATGGTTCGAATGACCGATCGTATAGAGAACAAACTGGTTTGACGATTTATCGATTGACATCAGGCGAAGATAATGATTCAATGATGCAGTCGATTCGGTAATTTTTCCAGCGTTGAACAAAAGCATTGAGTACCGATCTCAGCGTGAAAACAAGCAAACACGTCGCGATCACGGCAAACCAGATCACGGGATATTCCATTTTTTGTATGAATGGGTAAAGCGGAATCACGAGAAGAAGCGGTGCAAAATAGGCTGCCATCATCAACCAATCGTAATACTGGCAACAATGCAGGAAAACAATGCGTCGGCGGATGATTGTATGGAGTTCCGTGAGTTTTTCTATTTCGACGGCGTTCGAGCCATCTTGTTGCAACCGTTCGATGAGAAGATTCAAAAACGGCAAAAACTCCTTTGTATCGCCGACGTTCGCATTGCTTGAACATTCTGAGATGCGGAGTGGTTCGGAAGCCGTTTCAAAAATAATGCATGAAAACCTACTGTTGGGCATTTCGACACGGATGCGGCGAATCGATGAAAACGGTACAAACCGATGAGGGCTTTTTCCATATTTGTGCAAAATCCCTTTCCCGAAAATGATCCAACGTCCCAATGATTCCCGGGGACGCAGGAAGAAAAACACCAAAATCATCATACACGACGAAGTCGATGCAATGATGAGGGGAAAAGAGACGACCACGAACCAAAATGGAAGCGGCTCGCGTGGCCCGTAGGTTTGATGCATATAATGCAACAGGGTGATGAGAATCGGCGTCGAAATGATCGCGATGATCCAGACAATCGTCCTTTCCCCTCGTTCCCGCCTGTGCCATTGTTCCAATGTCTCGTCTACTCGATTTCCGATTTGGTGGAACCGTCTCCGAGCGAAGATTTCCGCTTTCAGTGTCTCGGCATCATGGTCCCTTGGAAGCTCAGTCGCTTTTGTTTTCATGGGAAAGTCTCCAAGGCGTTTGGCAACCGAACTTCATGCCACGGCTTACACTATTATACAGAGCGGGAAGATGAAAACCAATCCCGCAACGGGAGGAAATCGGTAACGCAGGATTCCGTTTTCCAGTGTCCGCTTTTCGTTCGCGGTGAAATACGGTATAATGTCGGAAGATAAAGGAGGAATCCATGTCCGTACTCGACATTCAAA
>JAVBQW010000259.1:0-27199 GCA_031548665.1 Thermoguttaceae bacterium | reverse complement strand
ACATCCGCATCGGAAAACTGTAGACGACCGAAAAACAATAGATTTGTTTGGTAACGGTAGCTGCCGACGTCCCGGCGGCAGGTACGGTACTCCGCACTCGAACGCAGCGCAGGTCCGGTGTACCGGACTCCGCCGCGGGAGCGTCGGCGGCTACCTGAAAACAGCGGCGGCTACCTGAAGACAGCGATCGTGGCCGTCATTGCGGCGAGTACGCCTCCATTCCGGCTGCTGTGTGAATATGGAAGCGTCTGACGAGCTGCGACCTGTGGTCGCAGAGGGTGAGGTTTACCTTGGTTCTCTGCGACCACAGGTCGCAGCTCGTTTGTTGCGTCACAGCTCGTTTGTTGCGTCGCAGCTCGTTTGTTGCGTCACAGCTCGTTTGTTGCGTCGCAGCTCGTTTGTTGTGTCGCAGCTCGTTTGTTGCGTATGACTTTCGCTTGAAATAAATTATCCAAACGCGCTTCGCGGCTAAAACGCAAGCGAACCACTAAACGGGTTCGAAACATTTGAGCGGGAACCTAACGGTTGCTGCCGAACCTCTCTGTTGAACCATAACGGACCGTCATTGCGGCGAGTACGCCTCCATTCCGGCTGCTGTGTCAAATCGATTCGCTTGCCGCTGCGTTCGCGTTCTGTTTTTCAGAGACCAATCCCAATAAGGGCTGGTCTTGTCGAGAATTGGTTCTATAATAGATTCGTTCTAAACACCGAACTCCAAGGAAAACTTTACGAACCCACTCCCCATCGCTGACGCCCAGAAGATGGTTGGAAAAACTCCCACCCCACCTTATCTGATGTCCGAACCAATTATCAGCGTCTCCGGCCTCCGTGGAATCGTCGGAGAATCCTTGAACCCCTTGGTCGCCGGTATGTACGCCCTGGCGTTCTCCGCATCGACTCCGCCCGGACCGTTCGTCATCACCCGCGACAGCCGACCGTCCGGCGCCGTACTCGCCGATGTCGTCCACGCCCTCCTCAATAGCGCCGGACGCCCCACCGTCGACGCCGCCGTCGCGGCAACCCCCACAACGGGAATCCTGATTCGACAACTTCGTGCGGCCGGAGGAATCCAAATCTCCGCGTCGCATAATCCCATCGAATACAACGGAATCAAACTGTTCTCCGCAGAAGGTCGCGTCGTTCCCAAAAATCTTGGACAACAAGTCCTCGAACGGTATCGCGAACATCAAGTCGATTGGGTGCGACACGATCGACTCGGCTTTCGTAGCACCTGCAAAAATACAATCTCGGAACACCAAATGTTGGTGTCGAAAACCGTCGACGTCGACGCGATCCGCCGCTGTAAATTCAAGATCCTGCTCGATTCCAATCACGGAGCCGGCGCCCTACTCGGAGAACGCCTCCTCGACGTTCTCGATTGCCAAGTCACACTCCTCGGCGGAGCCCCGGATGGTCGATTCGCCCATCTTCCGGAACCCACGGCGGATAATCTACGGTCCGTCGGCGAAAAAGTCCGTGAACTCGGTGTCGACGTCGCCTTCTGTCAAGATCCCGACGCCGATCGCCTGGCCCTGATCGACGCCGCAGGACGCTACATCGGCGAAGAATACACGCTGGCAATCTGTCTGGAACACCTGCTCCGAACGGCAAGCGAAGGCAAGCATCCACATCCGAGGAAAAAAGGGCCCGTCGTGATCAACTGCGCGTCGAGCCGAATGAGCGAAGATATCACGAAAAAATATGGCGTTCCCCTGTTCCGTAGCGCCGTCGGCGAAGCAAACGTCGTCGACCTGATGCTCGAAAAAAACGCGATGTTCGGCGGCGAAGGAAACGGCGGACCCATCGATCCGGAAGTCGGATTCGTTCGAGACAGCTTCGTCGGCATTGCGCAGGTTCTTGACGCAATGGCGGCTCGAAATCAACCGTTGGCGAATCTTGCCGACGAATTGCCCCGCTACGCCATGGTCAAACGAAAAGCGACCGTCGAATTGGAAAAAGTTCCAACGCTGCTCGATAAGGCCGCTACGGCGTTCAAACACCTTCCCTGCGACCGACTCGACGGCCTACGCATCGACCACGGCGACGCCTGGGTGCTGCTCCGTGGAAGCAATACGGAACCGATCATCCGAGTCTTCGCCGAAGCCCCGACCGAAGAACGAGCCAACCGACTCTGCGACGAAGTCGAAGCGGCGTTAGGCGCAATAACTTCCGTCATCCCCGCGAAGGCGGGGACCTAGACGGAAGACGTTATTGACCGCTTGCATCCGTCAATAACGTGTGCAAAACCTATTAGAATCTGTTCTCTAGGTCCCCGCCTGCGCGGGGATGACGGTGTGTCGACTGTCAAAGGTTGTTAAAACCACAGCACGAGCCGTCCGTCGAGCATATCGGGGATTCGTCGCCGGACCGTCTGCTCAATCTCGCTGTCGTGGTACCGCGTGCTGAAATGGGACGCGACGATCATTCCGTTTTTGAAGCGGTCCTTCCGAGCGATGAAGTCGTCGAGGTGAATATGTCCGTATTTATGGATCTTGTCGCTCCGATGCCGCTTGGCGACAAACGAAAGCTCCATAATTAAGATATCCGCCTCGTACATCGCCGGATTGGCGTCGAGTCCCTGCGGCGTGCTGTCGCCGAGATAAGCGACCCGAGGAAAACGGCGTTCGTTCGTAATTTCGACGCCGGACAAACGGAGATCGCGAATCTCCGGACCGCTCAGCGAAAGGTATTCCTCCTTCAATTTCAGGCGGCGCTCCGAAATCACGTAGCCGACGGACGGAATTGTGTGATAAGTTTGAACGACCGTTGCGACCAGCTCCCGTGAAAGCTCCAGCTCGTCGCCGGGCTCGACGCCGATGAGTTCGCAGGGCAAGCGACCACGATCCAGGCGACTAAACGCCGCGAGAACCTGCCGGACCGTTCCGACCGCCGAGGCGGGAAGATAGATCGTCGGCGGCTCCATCTTCATCATCCGTCGTCGAGCGACGTACGCCGGAAGCGCCAGCAGGTGATCCATGTGGGTATGCGAAACGAACCAGCGCGGCGTTCCCATGAACGCCCACGGTTGGGCGCCGAGGTCGAAACCGAGCTTCAGTTCCGGAATCCGCCAATAAGTCTGCATCGCGGCCCGGGAATATCCTTCCACGGTCAGACCGTTGAAGGTTTGCTGCCGAGCCGGTTGGTCCTGATATTGTCGGATTTGTTCTTCGTCCTCTGACCGCATGTCGATTCAACGTTCGAGATGATGAGGCCTTTGCCAGAAATCCTGAGCCGAAAACGTAAGGGTGAGAGGGTGAGAGGGTGGGAGAGATATACTGCAAACGGGAACAAATTGTTTGTTTTTTGCCGATTCAACCCCCAAGTTACGCGGAGTACCGCTCCACTTGGGGCTCTTTTTCGGTCAAAAACGAAAAAGGTAATTTCTCGCCGTTTTTAGTATACAACCCGTTGACGAAACATATCCTGCATTCTCCCTTTCACTCTCTTACCCTTTCACACAAAGCCGGCGGTTTATTTTCCGACGAAAGCCTATGATTGAATCGGCTAATATTACGGGGCCAATCCGAACCTGTCAACGGCTTGCGATTCCGGGGAAAGGCGGTATACTTTGGCATTAGGTTGTGTCGGAACGAAAACAAAAGCCGGAATGAAGCCGGTATTCCGGCGTAATGACGGCCGAACGACTCTCACCGTCATTACGCTTCGCTTCATTCCGGCTTTTGTTTATTTGTTCGTTTGACAGGATAATTCGAGGTGAGACCATGCAAGCTGACGAAATTCTTTTGGATGTCGAAGACCGGATGGAAAAAGCGGTCGAACGGTTGAAACGCGACTTGACCGGTATCCGAACGGGTCGAGCCAATCCGGGACTCGTCGATTCGATCAAGGTCGAGGTTTATGGAGCGTTTTGTCCGCTCAAACAGGTCGCGACGGTCGCCTGTCCGGAGTCGAACCAAATCGTGATCCGACCGTTCGACACGGGAACGCTCAAGGATATTGAGAAGGCGATCATCGCTTCCGATCTCGGATATACGCCGAACAACGACGGTCGCGTCGTCCGGATCAACGTTCCGCCGCTTTCCACGCAGGTTCGGCAAACGATGGTCAAGCGGATCAAGGAACTCTGCGAAGAGACGAAGGTCGCGATCCGAAATATCCGCCGCGACGGCAACAAACAGGCCGAGAATTCGGAAAAAGACAAAATCTTCTCCGAAGATGTCCGCGACGAAACGAAGGAAGAAATTCAGACGCTGACCAAAAAATTCGAAGACTTTGCCAACGAACTGGCGAAAAATCGGGAAAAAGACGTGTTGGAAAATTAACACGTCTGTTAGCCGCGTCGCCTGCAACGCGATCGAGCGGTTCTATCGCGTCGCAGGCGACGCAGCTAAAATCTAAAATATCCGCCGAACCTGCTCGACGTCCCGCTCCATCTGCCGGAGGAGTTGGTCGACGCTTTCAAAGCGAACGATGTCCCGAAGATGATCCAGAAAGTCGACATATAGCGTTCGTCCGTAAAGATCGCCGCTGAAATCGAGCAAAAAAACCTCGATTTTGAGCGGCGTCTCGCCGAAGGTCGGATTTGAGCCGATATGCGTCGCTGCAAGATGCTCGGTTTCGTCGAATCGGGCGAGCGTTGCGTAGATTCCCGGCTTCGGAACGATCGTCTGAACGTTGCCGAGGTTCGCGGTCGGAAACCCCAGTGTTCGGCCCCGATGCTCGCCGTGAACGACGGTTCCGCTGAGCCGATAGGGGACCTGCAACATGGCGTTGGCTCCGCGAATATCGCCGGAACGAAGTCGATGCCGAATCTCGCTGCTCGAAATGATCCGGTCGCCGAGTCGGACCGATTCGACCAGTTCGATCTCGATGCCGGCTTGTTTGCCGAATCGCCGCATTGCTTCGGCATTGCCGCCCCGATCACGGCCGAAAGAAAAATTCTCTCCTTCGACAACGACTTGGGCGCGGAACGTTTCGATGAGCGTTTCAAAGAAAAAAGCCGCCGCGCTTTGTCGGAGAAAGTCAAGCGTTGTCGGAACCACGACGACGCCGTCGAGATCGAAGTCTCGAAAGAGTTCGAGTTTTCGTTCCAAAGAACAGAGCGGAAACGCAACACTCGACGTCAACAACGTCGCCGGCGGCGGATCGAACGTCAAAACCAAGGCGGGAACGCCAAGCCGTTCGGCATGTTCTTTCACGCGGTGGAGAATTTTCGCGTGTCCGAGATGCATTCCGTCGAACTTGCCGAGACTGACGGCTCCGCCACGGAGTGCTTCGGGCAGGTTCTCGATGCCGTAGACGATTTCCATGGAGCGTGCCCGTCAATCCTCTTCTTCGGGTTCCAAAAAAAGAGTTTCGAGGATCTTCGTGTTCCGTTCGATGGCGAGGATCACACGCTGCGTTTCGACGCCGTCGCTTCCCTCGGCGTCGATCGGAAAAACATGGCGTTTTTCAGGAAGCGGAAAACGAATCGAGAAATCCCCGTCGGCGGCAACCGGGATCGGCACGCCGCGAATACTCACCTGGACGCTGGGATCGGTTTTTCCACGAATCACGATTTGGGCGTCGATCTGGAAATCGAAATGTCGTCTCGTCTTTTCTCCGACGTTTCCCTGCTGCGACGCCCGGAATCGGGAGAGCATCGGTCCCGACATGGGACGTTGCAGTTTTTCCTCGAAAATATCCTTCAGATCACTATTATACCCTTCCAGTCCGCCGCTCTGTTTGAAGATCCAATCCAAGTCGGCAGCGATTCCCTTCCAGTTTCCGTCAAGGCGGTCCACGTCATCGTGAAGCTGCCGCTGCGGCGTCGTGACGTTGTTGCTCGAAACGATCGGAAAAAACTTTTTCTCCCGAGAAAGAAAACCGAGTTCCAAAAGAAACGTCGACGGCGGATTCTTTACGTCGATGTACCAATTGTTGACGCCGCCGTGAATGTTGATGTCGCGGAGAAATCGTCGGCGAGGATTTGACGAACCATCGGAATCGAGCTGATACAGCCGCAAAACCGGCGTTGCCGTATGCCAAAACGGTCCCATGGCGACCTTGGCCCGTTCCACAGCCTTGGCATCGACTTCCCAATAAGCCTGAAGCCAATAGGGATCGCGAACGATCAAGCCGAGTCGGCTCGGTCCTCGTGACGTGGTCGGCAAATTCATATCGTTTGCCGCTCCCGTTTGCGCGGCCGCCGCTTTGGCAACCGGAAGAACCGCCTGATTTTTCGAGACGGGGACGCCGACCGATTTCTTTTTTTCCTTGTTCGGCGACAACTTTTCTGTCACCGAACTCTCCGTCGGCGTTTTTTTCTGGATCTCTTTGGGAGCTGCCGACGGTTTTTTCGTCGTTTTGACAACGGAGGAGAGTAGAACCTTCAAACGAACGGCGACGCTTTTGGTTCGGGACTTTCCAATAAGGGCGCGAACCAATTCGTCCTTCCGCATTTCATGCCAACCGACGACGCCCAATTCTTTGGCGATCGATGCAAGTTCTTTGACCGTCAACAGATTGAGTTCATTCGATGTCGCCACGGTGTCTCCTTTTCGACGTCAACGTCAAACGCCGCAGAGAAAAAAGAATTGGCAAAATACACGACCTTGATAAGGACATGATATCGCAGTTCCCCTAAAAAAGCAACTGTGGGGGAGCCAAAATCGTCGAAAACCGCCGTTTTTTCATGAAAAGGAGGAAGTTGAAACACCTAAATGCCGTTGAAGGGACGTTCGTTCGACGATATAATGATAAAGGACGGCTCGATTTCTCCCATTTGATGAGAGGTTTCCCGTGTTCTGGCGACTCGCCCTGCTTTTTATTGGTCTTCCGACGCTGGAACTATTCGTCATCTATCTGATAATGAATCTTCTGCCTTTCGGAACGATCTTGACTATTTTGTTGATCTTGGGGACCGGCATGCTTGGTGCTTCCTTGGCAAAATATCAGGGAATGTATTGCTGGACGGAGCTTCATCGGCAGTTGGATCGCGGCGAGACGCCGACGCAGCCGATTGCCAACGGAATCCTTATTCTGCTGGCTGGCGGTTTTCTCATCATGCCGGGGGTGATTACCGACATTTCGGGGATCCTGCTCTTGATTCCGCCGGTTCGAAGAATGGTGATCGCCTATGCTCTCTATCGATTCGAGGCGTATCGCCTCAAACTGCGGCAACGGCCCGTCTCGTCGCCGCAAAACGAAATCATCGACGTGTAAGGCTTCCGCTCAAAAAAACCACTAACCAGTGGGATACCGTCGCACGATGGGGCTTTTTCTTGAATCGTCTTCGCTCCCGTTGTCGCCGCCTTCCGTTTTGCAAGACAGCAACTCTTGAAAACGACCTTGAATCTGATATGCTGAAACCATCGAAAAAATCAGCCTTTCAAGTTTCATGAGATTTCTGTTTTTCCTGGCATTGTTGTTGACGGCATCCGTTTCTTCCGCCGAAATTTATTCGGTTCGTGTCGGTATCGACGGAATTTACAAAAACGGTTGCTGGACGCCGATCGCCGTTGCGACCGATCAGGGCTCCGGCGCGGGGAACGTTCCGGTCTCGATTCGAACCGTCGACTCCGACGGCACGCCGACGACGTTTCAAGGGTCCGGAAAGACCGTCTACGTTAAACTGGGCCGGGCTTCAGCTCCGTTGACGGTCGATGACGGCGGCGCCGACAAAACACTTCATCCTTCCGGCAATCCGGCGAAACAGGACCGTACCGCCCCGTTTTGGTTTTCGGAGCCGGTTCCCTGCGAGCGTCCCATTTATTTGATCATCGGTCGCGAGGATATCGGACTTCAGGGAGCGATCGCCGAATTGTCGCTTCGGGAGGATCGGCGTCCGTTGCTTGTCAACGTCGATTCTTTCGCCGACTTGCCGGATCACTGGATCGGTTACGAAGCCGTCGACATGGTCGTCCTGACGACTTCGGAACCGAAACAATTCGAGGGATTGACGTCGACGAGTCCTCAAATCAAGGCTCTGGACGACTGGGTGAAACTCGGCGGACGGCTCTTTTTCTGTGCCGGTCGCGATTCAGGACCGTTTCTCGAACCGACAAACGGGGCGCTCCGCCCGTTCCTTCCCGGCAAGTTCACCAAGATGACCGAACTTCGCAAAGGAGCGCTGTTGGAGGAGTTCAGCGGCAGCAAGCGGCCGATCTTCATGAACGGAACGTCTGACGCTCCATTCCTGCGAATGCCGCATTTTACGGATTCCCAAGGTTTGACGTTCGTCGAAGACGGCGATTTGCCGCTCGTTCTCCGCTGTGCTCACGGTTTGGGAACCATCGTTTATTTCGGCGGCGACCTTTCCGATAAGCCGCTCGGCAATTGGCGGGATCGCAGCCAATTAGTTCGCAATATTCTCCAATGGAACGAGGAACGGAAAGCCGCGACGCAAACGTCGCAATCGCTGATCCAACTCGGATACAACGACATCTCGGGACAGATTCGCAGCGCCCTCGATAAATTCGACGGCGTGTCGATTATTCCGTTTTCGATCATCCTGATCCTACTCGCCGTTTATCTGCTGGTCGTCGGCCTCGGCGACTGGTTTCTCGTTCACAAAGTGTTCCGGCGACCAATCTTGACCTGGATCACCTTTCCGCTCTGGATCGTCCTGTTCAGCGGCTTGGCATTTTGGCTCGCCGCCCCCGGTCGTCCCAACAGTCCAATGCTCAACGAACTCGACGTCATCGACCTTGACGCCGGAGTGATCCGGTGCAGTAGTTGGGCGAACATTTACAGTCCCGCCGACGACTATTATTCGCTGCACATGACTGCCCGGACGAGGAAACCGACGGAAACCGGAATCCACGCGATTTTCGCCTGGAACGGCCTCCCCGGCAGCGGATTGGGCGGCATGGCTCCGAAAACCGTTAGCCCGACCGTCTGGCGTAGCGGCTCCGAACACGAGGCGAAAAGGCCGTTCATTCTGGAAAACGTTCCGATCCAGATTCGATCGACGAAGAGCTTTTTCGGACAACACTGGAAATTTGAGGCCCTTAATTCCGCTCGTCAGTCGTCCCTGACCGACGAAGACGGAATTCCCGTCGGAACCTTCGTCAACCCCTTCGAGGAAACGCTGGAAGACTGCCTCGTCGTCTACGGCCGCTGGGTGCAGAAACTGGGAACCGTGAAACCGAAGGAAAAAGTCGAACTCGGCGTCCGAACCGAACGCATGGAACTTCGGGACGTCCTGTATCCCAAGGGGGCCGTCCGTCGATTGACGTCTTACAACGCTCAGTCCGGCGATTTGGATTATATCGTTCGAACCATGACGTTGTTCAACGCGATCGGTGGTTTCGAAGTCATCGGACTCAACAACGCCTTTCAGCGGTCGCTCGACATGAGCCCCTTGTTGACGGTCGATCGGGCGATCCTGATCGCTTCCGTTCACGTTGGCGAAACCTCCGAAGAATTGCTGCAACCGGCGATTATCGGCGAAGAAAAGGGCCGCTGGGAAGGTCGCCGAAACGTGATCGTCCGCCAGTCGATTCCGGTCGAGTTGACGGAACGTTCACCGCGACTCCGAAGAGACGCCGAGCGGGAAATCAAAAAGGACAAACTCGAAGGAATCGACCGAACAATCAAAGAAGGCTCGGAAGGAAAACCCTTTTAGCCCTTTCAACATCGGTTGACCTTTCGCTTGCGTTTTAGCCGCGAAGCGAGACTCCAACCCGCCACGCCCATGCAAGAACCGACCTTAACCGAGCAGCAGCAGATCGAGTTGTTTCAAGCGGTCGGACGCCGTATCGCGGCGATCGTCACCCGAACTACGGGGCGAACGATTTCGCAGCAGCTTCCGACAATTTCGACGATTCCCCTCCTTGGAGCGTTCGTCAGTCTCAAAAGATACGGACAGCTTCGGTCCTGCATGGGCTGTATGTCGGACGTGATGCCGCTCGGCGAAGCAGTCGATTCGGCAACCCAACGAGCGGCGAAGGACGATCCACGCTTCCCACCGATTACGGCAGCGGAGCTCCCGGAACTCGACATGGAGGTTTGGATTCTTTGGGGAATGAAACGTGTCGCGGCTCGAGGACACGATCGGCTCAAGGCGGTAGAAATCGGCAAACACGGCGTCCAGATTTCCATGGGCGGAAACCGGGGCCTGCTTTTGCCGGGAGTCGCCATCGAGCATGAGATGAACTCGCTCAGCTTTCTTGAAGCCGTTTGTCGAAAAGCAGGACTTCCGCTGGACGCTTGGTACGACGATCGCGCCTTGCTCCATACGTTCGAAGGACACGCCGTCCGGGGACCTTTCAATGCCGTGGAACTCGATAATAAAAAAACGGCAGACGAACTGAGCCTGGCGATTCGAGTTCAGAAACTCGGTCCTCGAACACCCGGACCGACACAGGCCGAGATGAAGCAGCTCCGTGACGTCTGCATGGAAACGTTCCGAGGAATGATCGAAGGCCGTTCTCCGGCACGATATTTTCCCGGTTTGTGCGACGGCAACGTTTCCGGAGTCTCGTTGGTCTTTTCGTTGCCGGACCGCTCTCCGATGGTTTGTTCGAAACTTTCGGTTCGTCCAGACGTCCAGCTGCAAGCCTCGATGCTCGAATTGTTGGGCGTGCTTGGCGGTCAAGTCGAGCGGTTCGGGGTTACGAGACAGGAACTGTTCGATGCCGCGATTGATCTTGCAATCCTTTGGGAACCGAAAATTCACGGCAATATCCTGCAACATGATCTTGACGGTATCGATACGAAATCACGCAGCCTGATGCTTTCCAGTCCGGAAGGTTGGGTCGTTCAATATCGTCCTGATTTGGGAGCTTCCAAAATTCTTGAAGACTGTGTCGACTATCTGCAGCCGAAAGATCAGGGAATGGGCGAAGTGATTTCTTTCGAAACGGTTTCAACCGCGGAAAAATACCTTATCACGTCGTTGTCGAAGCCGAATCGAGGAGAGGAAGTTCGGCAACCCGCCGTTGCCGGCGCTTTTTATCCTGTCGAAACGCAGAAACTCAACGCGGAGTTGGATCGACTCTTCGTCGGAACGGCAACCAAGCCGACGCCCTATGCAGCCGTGATGGTTCCCCATGCCGGTTGGATTTATTCCGGTCGATTGGCGGCGCAAACGTTAGCCCAAGTCGAATTTCCCGATCAAGCGATTATTTTCGCCCCCAAACACCGCCCCGGCGGCTGCGATTGGTCCGTCGCGCCCAATCGGGTCTGGAAGCTGCCCAACGGTCAATTGGAATCGGATCTCGACCTCGCCGAAGCCGTTGTTCGAGCGGTCGATTTCTTTCAATTCGACGCCGAACCCCATGCTCAGGAGCACGCCATCGAAGTTCAACTTCCGCTGATCGCCCGGTTGTCGCCGACAACAAGAATCGTCGGAACCGTGCAATCGTTGACGTCGTGGAACATGCTCTTCGCCGGAGCGGCACAGTTCGCGGCTTTTCTCTCTCAACTGGCGAAACCGCCGCTTTTGATCGTTTCTTCGGACATGAATCATTTCGCGTCGGAAGAAATCACGCGAAAAGTCGATCGTATGGCACTGGACGCCATAGAGACGCTCAATCCTCAACATGTTTGGGAGACGATCCAGCAAAACCAAATTTCGATGTGCGGTGTCGTTCCGCTCGTGTTCGTCATGCAGACCCTGAAATTGCTCGGTCGCCTCAACGAATTTCAGTCGACCGGCTACACGACAAGCGCGGAGCGAAGCGGCGACTACGGCCGCGTCGTCGGTTACGCCGGAATGCTCTTTCGGTGAAAGACACGCGCACCGCAGGCGGATGCGGCTAATTTTTTTCGGAAAACTCCGAAAGAAAGCTGATCGAACACAATTTTCCGGTCGATTTGGACCGTTAGCATTGTTCTCCGCCTTAGACGGAGCGCGTTGGGATCTTTCTCCGCGTTTCGAGGTGGAAGACGTTGCGCTAACATCGGCTCGGCCCGACGGATCGTCGCCGCGCCGCCCCCGGGTTTGCCCTGTTTCTGCGCCGAAAAACCGGCTCAAAGCTTGGGTAGTCCTACCCCTTGTTACGGAATAATCGCAGTAATCATCAGGGAGGATGTAAAGTATGGCTGTTATGCCGCTGACTGCCGAAGACGCTTCCAAATTGTGGGAAGAGTTTATTCTGGATCGTACGAACAACGAACTACGTAATCTCCTGATCGAACGGTATATGCCGTTGGTCAAGTACCATGGTGAGCGGACTTGGGCCAAACTGCCCGACGAAGTCGAGTTGGACGACTTGATTTCCGCCGGCGTTTTCGGGCTCATGGACGCGATTGATGCCTTTGATCTTTCACGAGGCGTCAAATTCGAGACGTATTGCGTTCCCCGAATTCGCGGGGCGATGCTCGACGAACTGCGGAACATGGACTGGGTTCCTCGTCTGGTTCGTTCTCGGGCTCGAAAACTCATGGAAGCGAGCAAGGATTTGTCCGACAGACTCGGTCGACAACCGACTCACGACGAACTTGCCGAACATTTGAGTCTTTCCGCCGGCGAACTGGAACGAATGATGTTCGACGCCAACGCCGTCAATCTCGTCAGCCTGAACAAGAAATGGTTCGAGACCGACGGTTCGAAGGATATCAGCGAGATTGATCTCGTTGAGGACCAAAAAGGCGAAGATCCGACGAACCGCATCCAAAAAGCGGACCTGATGCGTTTGGTGACGAAAGGACTCAATCGCAACGAGCGTCTCATCATCATCCTTTATTATTACGAGGAGATGACGATGAAAGAAGTCGGCATGACGCTTGATCTCAGCGAAAGTCGGGTCAGCCAAATGCACAGCAGCATCGTCGAGCGGCTCCAAATGCAGCTCGAAGAACGCCGCCCGGAATTCGCCTCGTAGTCCGATAAAAGCCGGAATGGAGCGAAGCGCAATGACGGTAAGAGTCGTTTGACCGTCATTGCTCTTTCACCCCAGCACGGCCATGGCGATTTCGACGCGACCGAACGGGGCGCTGACTTGGACGCCGTTCACGCGGTTGCGAACCGCTTCGATCATTTCCCGGGCAATCTCGACGCCGACTTTGAGCTGTTCTTCTTTCGACTGTTTCGAGACCGCCTGCATTCGGTTCATCGTTTCGTCGGGCACGATCACACCGGGAACCTCGTTCTGCATGAACTCGGCGTTACGGTAGCTCGCGAGCGGCCAAATACCGGCAATGATCGGAATCGGACAGTCGCCGATTTTATCCAGGAACGAAAGCAGGGCGTACGGATCGAAGACCGGTTGCGTGATCGCGAATTCGGCTCCGGCGTCGATTTTTGCCTTGAAGCGTTCGAGTTCCCGTTTACGATCCAACGACGTCGGATCGAGACCGACGCCGATCACCGTTTGCGTCGGCGGATCGATCGCTTGGCCGCCGAGATCGACGCCGCGATTCAACCGCCGCTGAACGGCGGACATTCCGATGGAATCCGTATCGAAAACGCCGGTCGCGTCGGGATAATGTCCCAATTTCGGCGGATCGCCGGTCACGAAAAGGATGTTTCGAATTCCGAACGCCGCGCAACCGAGAAGATCGGCCTGCATTCCGATCAAATTTCTGTCGCGGCAACAAAAATGGAGAATCGGCTCAATGTTCGCTTCCCGAAGAATCTTTTGGGCGACGACCAGCGGCGAGATCCGCGAACTGGCTCGGGGACCGTCCGGAATGTTGATCGCGTCGATCCCGAATCGATGCAGCTTGCCGCTCTTTTCGATCGTTTCCGTCATGTCGTAGCCGCGCGGTGGAACGAGTTCGACCGTCGTGACCCAATCCCGGCGGGCGAGCTTGGCGCCGAACCGGGATTTTTCCTTGAGCGGCGTCTCCGCTTTTTCCTCGACTTCAGGTTGGACGGCCTGGAGCACCATTTTGGCGGCCCGTCCCTTGGAGAGCGGCTTAATCATCTTAGCGATCTCGCGGATATGATCCGGCGTGATGCCGCAGCAGCCGCCGACCGCCGCGACGCCAAGATTCACGAACCGCATGGCGTAGGTCGCAACATATTCCGGGGAACAATAATAGATCGTTCGCCCTTCGAATCCTTTCGGCGTTCCGGCGTTCGGTTGGACGATCAGCGGCAGCGTCGTAATTTGGACCGCTTCTTCGACTGCTTCGAGAATTCCCTCGGGACCGACGCCGCAGTTCAATCCGAAAGCGATCGGCTTGGCGCAGTCGTCCGGCATCGGGGCGAGGAGCCGCGAAATCGGTTCACCGGACGCCGATTCTTTTCCCATGACGACCGTACAGGAAACGACGAACGGAATGTCTGGCCGCTTCGTCATCGCCCGGGCGCAACGTTCCATGGCGTCGCGGGACGGCTGCGTTTCGAAAAGGATGAAGTCGGCGCCGCCCTTGATGAGCGGGTCGACCTGTTCGAGGATCATCACTTCGATTTCCGTTTCGGTCAAGGTTCCCTGAGAAATCGGGCCGACGGACCCGGCGACGAAAATTTTTGTCTCGGAATTTGATTCGGCGACAACATCCTTGGCGATTCGGGCGCCGGCCTCGTTGATCGCTTCAAGTTTGTCGGCGATTCCGTATTTTTCCAACGTGATGCGATTGGCGCCAAACGTGTTCGTCGTCAGGACGTCGGCGCCCGCTTCCCGGTATTCGGTCAGGATCTGTCGAATCAGTTTGGAATCGACGAGATTCAGTTCGTCGAAACAGCGGTTCGTGAAAACGTGATGTCGATAGAGCTCGGTCCCCATCGGACCGTCGAACACGAGAATTCCCTGTTGTAACGCTTGAACAAAATTCTGTTGCATAATGTGTCAGCCGCGTCGCCCGCGACGCGATGAATCGGTTAACGGTTGAATTTAAAGGAACCGTGTCAAAATATTTTTTGCAATTGTATAATATCGTTTGGTGATTCAACCCCCGAGTTACAGCGGAGTACCGCCTCCACTCGGGGCTCTTTTGTAAAGTTAATTTTGACACAGTTCCTTATTCTACGGGAGCCGGGAACGTACAGAACGCCGGTTGGTATCCCGAAAAGACGAGAACGGTGTTTTCGTGCTTCGGTCCCCAGAAAACGTTCCATAAATTTTTGCCCTGTTCGAGCTTTTGCTTGAAGAGCGGTTTGCGTGTCGCGAGGTCCCAAATAATCAACAGCGAATCGTTGTCGCCGGTTGCCAGACGGCTGCCGTCCGGACTGAAGGCCGCGGAAAGAATCGCCTTGCCGTATCCGCCGACGAGTCGCCATGGATCGCCGGTCTTGACGTCGAACACCGTAACATATTCGGAGCTTCCCTTCGGAACGACGACGATTTTGCTTCCGTCCGGCGAGAACGCGAGACGGTGAATCGGATTCTTCGAAACCTGTTTCTTGACGACGAACGGCTTCTTGTCGCCGACTTTCCAGAGCGCGAACGTTTTTCCCCAATCAGCGGACGCGATGATCTTGCCGCTCGGATGGACTGCGAGACACGAAAGATGATCGGCGTGTCCTTCGAGAACGTCGAGTACTTTTCCCGTGTCGAGATTCCAACAAACGATTTTCTTGTCGTTTCCCCCGGAAACTCCAAAGGAACCGTTCGGCGCAATGTCGAACGCCTGAATCTTTGCTCCCGGATGAAGAGAAAATTCGTTCGTTTTCTTGAACGTTTCACCGCTCCAACGGGCGATGGTTGCGTTGTCGTCGGCGACCGTATAGATCAGCGGCTGCGTCGGATGGAATCGGACGAGCGCGACGTTCCGCGTCGGAATCGATAACTCTCCGACTTTCTTGCCGGAATCATAGTCGAACACAGAGGTCGTTTTGTCGTTGCCGCCGTTCACGATACGGGTTTCCGCCGCGTCGACCGCTCCGTTTCCTTCCCAAACGGATGATCCTCGCAAGGAACGTCCTTCCCGCTGTCCCGGAGCTTTCGATAGATTTTCCAGCAGGACGGAGCGCTGTTTTTCATTGAGTACGAAGATATCCGGTTTCGACCAACGTCGTTCCTCCGCTCCCGTTCGAGACACGGTCGCCAACGGTTTCTTCGCCTGGAGAATGACGTCGGCGTTTTGAGCAAACGTCAACACACAGGACAAAACGATAAACGGAAAAAGGGCGATAATTCGTTTCATGATTCGGCGATATAAACGGAGCCCGAAGCGTAAGCAAGGGGCTGTGCTCAAACCCTCGCTTACGCGTCGGGCTCTGAAAAACACGCGTCGGGTTCTGAAAACACGCTCTGAAAAACATTATTTTATCCGATTGACGACGTTTTGAAACACGTCGAGGTATTTTCGGGCCTGTTCGCGGCAGGTAAATTCGGTCGCCGCACGGCGACGGCCTTCGTCGCCGAAACGTTTTCGAAGTCCCGAATCGCCAAGCAGGCGTTCCAATGCGACGGCAAACGATTCCGAATCGTTCGCCGGAACGAGCAGGCCGTTGCGGTCGGGGGCGATTTGTTCCGGGACGCCGCCGACCGACGTCGCCAGCACGGGAACCCGACACGCCATCGCTTCAACGTTCACGCAGGGAAATCCCTCCGTGTGCGACGACTGAGCAAAAACGTCGAACCACGGCAGGAACTTATCCAACTCGTTCGTAAAGCCGACCATCTTGAATCGATCGGCGATTCCGGCGGCGTCGATGCGGCCTTGAAGTTGCTCCCGTAAAAATCCCTCGCCGAAGAGAACGACTCCGAAATCCGTTTCGGATTTTTCAACGGAACGTTTTTCGACAACACGTCTCACGGCGTCGATCATTACGTCGAATCCTTTTTCCGGACTGAGCCGCCCGGCCGCCCCGACGATCAATCGGGGCGGTTTTTCCATATTGAAATACTTTTCGAGCCGATTACGGAATTCCGGATCGGGTTCCGTTTGAAAGCGGTCGAAATCGAGGGCGTTGTGAATCACGACGACGCGGCTTTTCGGCGTTCCCGCCCGGATTACCTTGTCGGCCTGTCCCTGTGAGACGCAAACGACGCGGTCCATGCGACGATGGATCCATTGATCAATCCGTTCGTAAATCGACGTCTTCCAGTCTTGCCAAGTCCAACCGTGGGAGATGCCGACGATCGGAATTCCGGTCCGCCGCGCCGCGAACCAGCCGACCATTCGGGATTTGTGTCCGTGGGCGACGATCACGTCGATGTTTTCGTTACGCAGCAATCGGGAAAGTTCGAACGTCGCGGCAACGAGACGCGGCATGTCGTTTTTCAGGATTCGTCCGGAGAATCCTGACTTTTCGATCTGTTCGATGAACGGACGACAATTTCCGTTTTCGGAAAACGAAACGACGAGGCTCCGCACGCCGAATTCCGGGGCGGCCTGTGTTCGAACAATGTCGAGAATCACGCGTTCCGGTCCGCCGAAAAACGGCGACGCGGTCAAATGGAGCACACGCAAAGGATTTCTCAAAAAATTGACGCTGTTTCTGTCAAACGTTCAGGAAATCGCGGATTTCTTGTTCAACTTGAACTCGATGCTGTCGACAAGGGCGAGCCAACTCGCTTCGATCACGTTTTCGTCGGCGCCGATGGTTCCCCAATCGCTGCCGTCCTTGTCTTCGCTCTCGATGACGACCCGGACCGCGGCGTCGGTCGCCGCTTCGGAGTTGATCACGCGGACCTTGAAGTCGATCAGGCGCATCTCGTTCAACGACGGAAACACCGGGAGCAGCGCTTTCCGCAGCGCGGCGTCCAAGGCGGCGACCGGACCGTCGCCCTCGGCGACTTCGTGCCGGATGTCGTCGCCGATTTGCAGCTTGACCGTCGCGACCGTTACAAGAACGCCCTGTTCGTTCGATTCGACGTAAACGTGATAGTTCAATCGCTTGAAATGCTCCTTGAACGTTCCCGTACATTTTTTGACGATCAGGTCGAACGATCCTTCGGCGGCTTCATATTGATATCCCTTGTTCTCTTTTTGGACGACTTCATCGAGAATCTTCTTGATCGTCTCGGAATCGAGTTTCAAGTCCTTTGTTTTCGCGACGATGTTCGATTTTCCGGACAGTTCGCTGACGAGGACCCGGCGGTGATTGCCGACGAGTTCCGGAAAAATGTGTTCGTACGCCGACGTGTTCCGGGCGATGCCGCTGACGTGCATTCCGCCTTTATGCGCGAAGGCGCTCTTACCGACATAAGGATCGTGCAGCGGAATCTGAAAGTTGATCGTCTCATAAACGAAACGGGAAAGCTCCGTGAGGAAAAACAACGAATCGGGTTTGAGAACGCTGTACGCTCCCTGTTTTTTCAAACCGAGGTTCGCGGCGACCGTGATTAAATTGGCGTTGCCGCAGCGTTCGCCGATTCCGTTGATCGTTCCCTGGACCTGCGAGGCGCCGGCGTCGACGGCGACCAACGAATTGGCGACGGCCAAACCACAGTCGTCGTGAACATGGATTCCGACCGGGGCGTGGACCGCTCCGACGGCGGTTTTCACGGCGTCGCGGATCAATTCCGGCATCGAACCGCCGTTTGTATCGCAGAGGACGACGATTTCGGCGCCGGCGTCGACCGCCGTTTTCAGTACAGACAGGGAGTATTCCGAATCGTCCTTCCAACCGTCGAAAAAATGCTCCGCGTCGAAGAAAACCCGACGATTATTCTTGCGGAAAAACTCGATGGTTTCCGCGACCTTTTGGAGGTTTTCCTCCCGTTTGGCGTTGATCACCTCGACGACCTGAAACGACGACGACTTGCCGACGACCGTAATGATCGGAGCCTGCGAATCGAGCAATGATTGGAGTCCCTCGTCGTTTTCCGGAGCGATTCCCTTTCGTCGAGTCATGCCGAAGGCGCAGACCTTCGCCGAAGCGAGGGGTTTTTCCGTGATCTTTTGAAAAAACTCCGCGTCCTTCTCATTGGAGCCGGGAAAACCGCCCTCAATGAAGTCGAAGCCGAGCGAGTCGAGTTTCCTCGCCAACAGGAGCTTGTCTTGCAGGGAAAAAGCGACGCCTTCCGCTTGGGAGCCGTCGCGCAACGTCGTATCGTAAAGTTGTATATGTCGCATGGTTCGATCATTTTACCAGACCGATACCCCTCTGCAAGGGAATCCCGAATCCCGTGCTTTCCCGCATCAAAAAATGTTTTTTAGAATTTCCCTCATCGGAAAGGAACCTTTTCGATTCTTCCCGGTTAATACCTCATGACGGAAACAACCCCGTCCCAAAGAAACGACAGACCGGTCCGTTTCGTTCTCTTGGTTCGACATACAATCCCCTTTTTCTTTCAAGGAGAACGACGATGAAACGTACCAATTTAATCGGTTTATTGTTTGCGGGAGCGATGCTCGGCTCCTGCATGATCGTGTTAGCGCAACCCCCGATGGGCCCTCCGGATAGAGACATGAAAGAACGCGGTCGTCCCGGTATGGAACGAGGACGCGATCTCCCGCCGCCGCCGGAAATCGAACGCTTGATTCAGGAAGCTTTCGAACGCGGATTCAACCGGGGCTTCGAACAGGGTTTTAAGCAGGGAAACCGGGAAAGCGACCGGGGACCGAAGAAATTTCGTTACGAAGGCGACGACCGTGGTCGAGGCCCCCGACCGGATGGAGAATTTCGTCACGGTCCGCACGGCGGCAAGCACGAACCGAAAGGATTTCGTGACCGAGGTCCCGACGGCGAATGTCCGATGAAAGGAAACCGTCCGGGAAAAGAATCTTTCCGACACGAAAAGCATCAGGGATGTCCGGAACGCGGTTGCGATGATTTTCGTCGTCCTGGTCCGCAGGGACCGCCTCGTGAATTCGATCACGGTCCGCACGGCATGAAACACGATAAAGGTTTTCATGGACGTGGTCCGGAAAACGGTCCGCCGAAACGAGACGCCGCAGGTCCCGGTCCGCAGAGACCGCCGCATGAATTCGGTAACGTCCGGGAGCACGGTCCGCACGGACCGCGTCCTGAGTCGGGGCGATTCGAGAAAAGCGAACGCGGTTTTCGTCCCGACGGCCCGCCGGATCACGGTCGCGGCGAATTCCAGGGACGGGAACAACGCGGTGGGCGTCCGGAACCCGGCGGTTTCGATCACGGTCCGCATGGTATGAAACACGACAAAGGTTTTCAAGATCGTGGTCCGGAAAACGGTCCACCGAAACGAGACGCCGCCGGTCCCGGTCCCCGAGGCGAGCGACCGGAAAAAAAAGAGTTCCGTCCCGCTCCGCCGGCCCCCACGGCCCCGCCGAAACCGGCCGATGAATGATAAGCGACAAACGGGAACGAATTATACGTTTTGCCTGCTTCAACCCCCAAGTTCCGGCGCCGTATTGATTTTTCGGCCGCCTCCACTTGGGGCTCTTTGAACAGATTATTTTGATACAGTTCCTTAGAAAAAATTCAGGGCGTATTTTGAATACTGCCGGGCCAACAGGATGACGTTGAACGCGGATTGAGCGATAATCTGTTGCCGTGTCAACTTGGACGTCTCTTCGGCGAAATTGGCGTTTGATAATTCTTCTTCGGCGCCGACGCGGATCAAGAGTTGGTCTTGCAGGTTTGAACGGTTGACGTCGATCGTTTCTTTTTGAATGGTTCCGATCCGGGCTTGCGTCGACTCCAGATCGCTCATCGCTTCGTTGAGAATTTGGTACGACAATTCCCGGTCCGTCGCCAAATCAGCCTTGCCGCCGGAACGCAGTTCGCCGAGCCGTCCGGAAACGCCGCCGAGGCTCCAACTGTTCATGCTGGGAATACCGACCTTCAACTGTTGGCTCGATACGACGTTCGGACCGAGTTGGAACGCCGCTCCGCCGCCGGTAATCTGGAACGAGACCGTGTCGCCGGATTTCACCGAATCGGAAAGCGTCGTCGTCAACGAAAACGTCGGCCCGTTGAACGTCAGGTTGGAGCCCTTCGCCGAGGCGTACATTCCGTTGACGTTCGCGACAATATCCTTGCCGACCGATTTTGTCGCCGGAAAACCGTTCTTGTCGACGAACGGCAGCGATAGATCGGAACTCAACGACACGAACTGGTCGCTTCCCGCTTCCACGGACTCGAACACGATTTTCGTGTTGCCGAACGTATGCAAGCCGACTTCCTTCGTCGTCGGCGACAACGTGATCGGCGACGACGTTACGCTCAAGACGCCGGAACCGGCGTCGCCGGGCGGATTCGGCGGATCGTAGGTTTCTCCGACGGGGCGAAGCACCGAAACGCCGACGCCGCCGGTTTGCGAAGGCGTCAGCGTGCTGAAGAATTCTTCTAAATCGCCGGCTGTCGTCGTCACAGAGCCCCGTTCGTTGGTTGCCAGGCGGATTCTTAGCGTTGAGCCGTCCAACGTTGCGGCGAGCGATTGATTGGCTCCAGAAGTTCCGAGAACGATACTCTGTGCGGCGCCGCCGGACGATCCCGTGAACTGCAAGCCGGTTCCTTTCAGCGGATCGCCGTAATCCGCCACGGAATCGAACAGCGACACCTTGCCGGTTCCCGTTTGTCCCGGAGCGAGCGACGCCGTGAAATAACTCTGCAACTCCGTGCTGTTGTTGATATAATCAACGAGTTCGGCGGCCGTTGTCGTCGGCGCGGATCCGTCGACGCCGCCCTGCAGAGCGTTCGCTCCAGAGTAAACTCGGGTTGCGATGTCTGAAAATCCGTCCACCCCGGTGAAAATCGTTCCGGTTCCGTCTCCGGCAAGCTCCATCGTGAACGGCAGGCCGCTCCCTTGTGATCCGAATGCCGTAACGACGTCGTTCGCCGAGGTCGTCAAGGACGAGACGCTGACGATCAACGTCGGAGCGTCGGTTCCGTGGGTTTCCGCCGTCGCACCGAGCGTCTCGGACAAACCGTCCAGTCCCGACCAAAGGGTTCCCGATGCGCTGAGTCGGGCTCCGTTTCCGATGTCGACGCCGGACAAAACATTGTTCAAGTCGGCGTCGGTCAGGGTTTCGGATAAAAAATCACCGCTCAAGGTCAATGTTCGTGTTCCGCTGTCGAAGCCGGCCGAAAGAGGATTCGAAGCTTGCGTGAACTGGACGACGACGCCGTTGTTGGCGGAGCCGCCGTCGCTTGCCGAGAATGTTAAAAACTGTCCGCCGCCGTCAGAAAAATCCGCCGACGCCTGTCGGGCCGATGAGGCGAATTCGAATGATGTTTGGAGGTTCGGATCGTAGAGATAAACGATTTGCGTTCCGTTGGCCGTTGCCCCTGGTTGCGTTGAGGTAATCTTGATTCCGTTGTTCGCCAAAGGATCGGCCAGCGCGGCCGCTCCGGCTTGCGTTGCCGTTACGTTGCTCGAATTGACCGCCTGCAACCCCAGATTTCCCGTGTTGATCGCCGCCGCAAGCTGGTTTCCCGTCGTCGTTCCGGCTTCGTACTGGATCGTCAGATTACCGGAACCGTCCAGCGAAACACTGACGCCGGACGTTCCCGAATCGTCGAATGTTACGGAATTGATTTGGACGCCGGAGTTCGACTGGACGGCAAGCACGTCGCCGCCGGTCGGTCCGAACATAAATTGCTTGGCGTAGACGCCGAGCGTTGCCGCGTCGGTCGTCGCAGCGGCCGGAGCGTCGGTTTCGACCGGCAGCAGAATGTTGACGGTTTCCGGCGTGCTGAAGTCGACGGACGGCGACGTCGCTCCGCTCGGCGCGGCACTGAGCTTGACGACATTTGACTCGGATCCGGAAACCGCTTTCAAAATAATGTCGTTGTTCGTTCCGGCGCTCGCGATTTGGAGTTGTTCGTTGACCGAACCGTAATCCGCCTTGGCCCGAACGCCGGTTGCCGACGACAAAGCGTTAACGTTGGCGACGATCTGGGCCGTCGACATGGAGGGCGTCAGCGTCAACGTCTCGCTGCCGAGACTGCCTCGAACCGTGAGTTGCGTGGTGCTGCCGACTCCCGCCTGGTTGAGAGCCAACGAAGCCCGTTCCGCCGCCTGCTTGACCTGGATGCTGACCGGTATCGTTCCCCTGGAAAGATCCGCTGACGTAATGTGAAGCTGGGAAACTTTTTTCTGGTCGACGCCGTTGGTAATATAGTCCAGAGCCCCGTTGATCACCGACTTGCCGTTGTAGGTCGTCGACCTTGCGATGTAGTCGATCGAGTCGAGCAGCGCGTCGATTTCGGTTTGCGTCGTCGTGTCCGAATTCAGAAGGCCGCGAAGATCGATCAACTGGTTCGCGATGTTCTGGATTCCGGTTCCTGCCGAGGAAAGAACGCTGTCGGCCCGATCCGTGTTGCGAAGAGCGGCGTCAATTCCCTTGATCTCGGCCCGCAACTGATCCCGAGCGACGATTCCCGACGGATCGTCCTTCGCCGAGTTAATCTTCATGCCGGTACTCAGACGTTCCAGAATCACCGCGATGTCCCGATTCGTCCGATCCAACGAAATCAGGGCTCGAAGCTCCGAGGTGTTCGTATTGATAAGCATAATTTTCCCTGTTTAGCGAAAAGGCCGATTGTTCGGATTATTCCGACAATTCGGATTTTAAGCGATACAGGGGAAATAGTCAATACAGAGAAAACAAATACTTTCGGCTATAGAAATGAATCCGTTCATCGTCCCGCATACGTTTTAGGGACCTGCCGTCCAGGCGTACGGACGCAGCGTGTCTTACTCCGCGTAGAGCAGGGATCCGACGCGAACGAGGGTCGCGCCTTCTTCGATCGCGATGTCGAAGTCGCCGCTCATTCCCATGGAAAGTTCGGCGAGCGAAACGTTCTCCGGAGTTCCCCGTTTCTGTAGGGATTCGGCGAGCTGACGGAGGGCTGCGAACTGGCGACGAGTTTCGGTGACGTCGGCATTGAGTCCGCTCATTCCCATGAGTCCGAAGACCGAAATATTTTGGAAAACGGCAAGTTGATCCAAGACGGCGGAAAAATCTTCCGGCTCGAAACCGTGTTTGGTTTCGTCACCGGAAATCGCAACCTCCAGCAGGCAACAAGGGCGGATCGGTCTGCCGGTTTCCTCGGAAAGATCGTCAGCGATTCGATCGATCGCTTCCGCCAGTCGAACGGAGTCGACGGAATGGATCAGGGAAACCAGCGGCAAAACCTTGCGAATCTTATTCCGCTGCAAGGAGCCGATCAGATGCCAGCGGATTTCATCCTCCGAATCACGAGCTGAATCACGAGCCGAGATATGAGCCGGGACCTGTGGTCCCGGTCCCCGTTGGGCGAAAAACTCCGCTTTTTCCAGAAGTATTTGGGGCCGAGCCTCGCCGAGGTCGCGGCAACCGGCGGCGAGGAGGGCGTCGATCACGCCGTCGGTCGTCGAGACGTATTTGCTGACGGCGACCAGTTTGACGTCGGTTTCGGTGCGTCCGCTTCGAATTGCCGCCTCACGAATTCGCTGTCGGACGGTTTCGACGTTTGCCGCGATTTGAGTATTTTTCATGGGCGGAATCTTTCGGTATCGACGTTTTTCTCGATCTCAAATAGACAACGAAACGGCTTTCGACGGACATTTCGTGAAAAGGTTTTTCCCTTTTGCTTTTTTCGCGGAGCCAAAAACTGCCGTTTCGCAGTATATCATCGTTCGTGTCGTCTGACCATCTCTTCTTTCGGGAGAGAGCGGTTGACTTTTCGAGCCACGTTTTTTAACATGTAATACACGAAGGAACTGTAAAGAAATAACATCTACAAAGAGCCCCGAGTGGAGGCGGTACTCCGCCGTAACTCGGGGGTTGAAGCCGAAATAACAAAATTCACAAAAAATGACGTTCCGTGTTTTCGTCTTTTCGTGTTTAATACAATTGGGCCGGGGCCTACTACAAAGTCAGGGAAATAACATTCGTCATCCCCGCGTAGGCGGGGACCTAGACGGAAAACGTTATTGACCGTTGGCATCCGTCAATAACGTGTGCAAAAGCCTATTAAAATCTGTTCTCTGGGTCCCCGCCTACGCGGGGATGACGATATCTTTTCCATTTTCACGAAGGTCAATTCGCTGACTTTGTACTACCCCGTTAGAATATTTCCCCTTCTTTCGGAGGGAGAGGGGCCGGTAAATTGAGTCCTCACAAACCTTCCCTAAAATCCGAAACAATCAAAAAATTCCATGGAGAGTAAAATGTCTAAGATTTCACGACGAGGTTTTCTGGCCGGGACATCGGCGTTGGGTGTCGCCGCCGGTATGGTTTTCGGTCGAACGGCAGTCGCCGAACCGCAAACGGAGCTAAAGAAATTTTTCCCGAACGGGCTTCCCAAATGTCGATTGGGCAAAACCGGTATTGAAACGAGCATTCTTGGAATGGGAACCGGAATGAGCGGCGGTCGACCCTACTACGACATGGGTGAAACGGCGTTCGTCGAGTTGATGCACCACGCCTTCGACCAAGGCGTGCGGTACATCGACACGGCCCAGAACTATCGGACGCATGTTTACGTCGAACACGCCTTAAGGGGTTGGAAACGGGAAGATTTTTACATCCTGACCAAGACGCCGTCGAGAACCGAAGAAACGGTTCGCTCCGATATTGGACGTTTTCTCTACGAGTTGTCGACGAAATATCTCGATACGGTGCTGTTGCATTGCATGACGAAGGCCGACTGGCCGACGGAACTCGCCGGAGCCTGGAACGCTCTCGTTGCCGAAAAGAAGAAGGGGCGGGTCCGTTCGATCGGCGTTTCGTGTCATTCGTTCGAGGCGGTGAGAAAATGTCTTGAGGTTCCTGAACTCGACGTCCTGCTCGTCCGGATCAATCCCTTCGGCGTCGAGTACAAGATGGACGATACGCCGGAAAA
Source organism: Thermoguttaceae bacterium (assembly GCA_031548665.1). Lineage (GTDB taxonomy): Bacteria > Planctomycetota > Planctomycetia > Pirellulales > Thermoguttaceae > WRKP01. The sequence continues at coordinate 1,662 of JAVBQW010000259.1, read as the reverse complement.
CGTCGTTCCCGTGATCAAGGAACTACATGAGAAGGGCGTCGGGGTTCTCGGCATGAAAATTTTCGGTGAGGGACGTTGCAAGACGCCGGAGGAGCGACGCAAGTCCCTCGAATTTGTCACCGGACTCGGTTGCGTCGACACGATGACGATCGGATTCACCGAAATTCCGCAAGTCGACGAAACGCTCGGAATGTTGTCGGAGATCTTTTCCAAGAAAGCGACGTGAATTTGAATCATCCCTCTCCGTCCGACGTTTTTCGACACGGCGTTGTCGCGGTGATTGAGCGTGATGGTCGGTTCCTGACGATCACACGCTCCGCAACGGTCGTTGCTCCGGGAAAAGTCTGTTTTCCCGGCGGCGGTATCGAGCCGGGCGAAACACCGGCCGAAGCCTTGGTCCGTGAGTGTTTCGAGGAACTCGAACTCCGTGTTCGTCCTTTGAAACAGCTCAGCGAATCGATCACGCCGTGGAACGTTCATCTTCGTTGGTGGGCCGCCGACATCGACGTCGACGCGACGCCGGTTCCCAATCCGAAAGAGGTCGCCGCCGTCCAATGGCTGTCGCTTCAGGAACTGATCGACCATCCCGAAACGCTCGAAAGCAATCGACCGTTTTTCGAAGAATTGAAATCTGTCGCCGACGAAAAGAAAAACGTCCGATGACGACCTGAAGTCCGAACCGAACTCCGCGAGTCCGAAACCGACGCGGCTCATGGGGTTCTACTCCAACGGAATGGCTCCGGCGAGAAGTTCGGCGACGCGAACGCAAAAGTTCTCGTTCATGACAAGTACTTCACCACGAGCGAGGAGCCGTCCGTTAATGTAAATATCGACGGCGTCTCCGGCCATTTTGTCGAGCGGAACCACGGATCCCTTGCGGAGTTTGAGAATATCCTCCAAGTACATGTTGGCTCGGCCGAGTTCGATTTTGACGTCCAACTCGACTTCACTGATCTGATCCAGTGTCGCGTGTTCGTTGCTGGGGACCGTTCCACCAAATTCGGGATACTGGAATTCGATCACCTCGATCGGCAGATCGAGTTTGGTCGTCGCAATGGATTGGATCGATTCGTCGGCCCGCTTCAAGATGTAATCGATATCGCCGCGGGGAATACCTTCTTCGTCTTCTTCCGCAGGCTCTGCCGGAAGGGTCGGTCCGCCGATTGCTCCCATGCCGATGGGCTTGGCGGGTTGCGAAGGGGCCGGACGTGATGCCGAGGCCGCAGGAGCGGGCGCCGGAGAAGGGGGCGCCGCCTTGACGCCTCCCAATAGCGACTCAATTTCCGACTGATCGAGCACCGAGTTTACCGATCGCGGTGTGGAACCTTGCGGTGCCGGAGCCGTCACGGGACCGGGTGTTGGAGCCGCCGATTGCGACAGGCCGCCAAAAAGGGCGTCCAGTTCGCTCTGGTCGAGGACGCCCCCAGAATCGGCTGCCGGAGCCGCTGCTGGAACGGGCGGCGACGGACTCGCAGCGCCGCCGCCCATTCCGCCGAGCAGGCGTTCGATTTCACTCTGATCGAGAACGTTGTCGTTGCCCATTGGGATGGAGGGGCTAGGGGATTGGGACTAGGGACTAGGGGCCAGGGGGCAGGGGATTGGGAATTGGGGATTGGGGAGTGGGGATTGGGGATTGGGGATAGGGGATTGGGGATTGGGGAT
>JAVBQW010000034.1:0-75031 GCA_031548665.1 Thermoguttaceae bacterium | reverse complement strand
TTATCCTTGAGATGAAAGTTCATGTCGATATGAGCCGCGTCGGCCTCCGACGCGTTCTACCCACCGCGCTGTAGCCTTGCCCAAGCCGGACGCGGCTAAGGAGTTAACCCAACACCGCTTTGTTGGCGACCGGATCGGAATGCCGAACCGCTTTGTCGTCGTGAGCGTTCGCGACCTCCGTCAGGATGACGCCTTCGGGACCGGCGAACTGCCAATGTCGCGAACCGACCCTCGCCAACGGCACGAAGGTTCCGGGATCGGCCACGGTACAATGATTGACGGAAACCTTGCCGCCCCAATGACATTTCGGAACAACGACTTCCGGCGGCAGATTCGGTTCGCCTTCGCCGATCACGTAGCTACGGCCCCATTGGATCGCCCAGCCTTCGTCTTTTTGCGGACAGTTTTTCGTTTCGGGAACTTCGTGCCAGTGTTCCGGCAGCATCTGTCCCGGTAACAGGAAGAGATTCGAGAGCATGTAGCTGTTCGGTCCGGCGACGTGGTTGACGAAGGTGTAGCACGCCAAACCGACTTTCGTAAATTGGCCGATTCCGTAATCGAAGACCCAAAGTTTGTCGCGGAAACCGGGAAAAATCGGATAACGATGGAATTGGCAGAGCCGGATAATCGCATCCTTTGCTTTTTCGACGTCGAATTTTTTATCGGCATCGTAGAACATTCCGTTTTTGAAGGTCGGAACTTTTCGTTCTTTCGGTTTGTCGGATTTCGGAGCGGTCTGTTTTTTGTCTTTTTTCTCATCGGCAGCGACATCTCGGGAAAGTCCGATCACGGCGGCTCCGGCGATAGCGGAACGTAGCATTTCACGGCGTGAAATTGTCTTTGGCATGATCTCTCCTTTGGAAAAAAGTGGTCGAGGCGGAAAGGAATTTTAATTTTCTCATGGTTTCGAATTGTTCTCGAGCGTCAATCCGGACGGAATCGCTTCGTGAGACAGACGAATGGAAGGAGACGAAGGAGTACGAAACGCGACTTTCGTCGGAACCGTTGTTTCGGTCGAAGGAACTTCCTTGACGGAAGCGGTCGGCGACGGCGTCAGGGAAGATAAGGTCGGGGGCGGTGAAATTATTTGCCCTTCCGGTGAATTTTTGGGCCGACTGAATTTCGCTCCGCCCGTCGACGGAATCGGTTCGTCGGAAACCGTTTCGACACGGACCGACGAAACAAATTCCGTTTTCGTCGGTTCCGGCAACATGTCGATCTCTTTTTCGACGATTTTCATGGAATAGTGAGGCCGGACTCCTTCGTTCAGTTCGGAAACGAACGACGCCGGTTCCAGCGACGACGTTTCGGTCTCCGAAGACGGAGGAACGAGCCGGCCGAGGGCGTCCAACGTTACGAATTCCTGATCCGGCAGGTTGGTTCGAATCACGATTTTATCCGAGACGGGTCCCGGTTCCTGCCGCTTGGCGGAGAACAGTACGGAAACAATCTGGATCGGACTTTCCTGGTCCGCGAACGTAAAGCGGAACCGTTTGTCCTCCGAGGAAACGCCCAGAATTCGGAACGGCGTGTCGCTACGAACGACGATATTTTTCGAGACGTTTTGACCGACCGCGACGATTCCGACCATGAACGGCGACGGCTTCGCGTGGATCGGCGACATGACGAGCCCCTGGATCGGCAACACGATTTCCGACGGGGCGTTCGCTCCCGGTGAGATCTCGTTCGTAATGAACCGCAGCGCGTCCTTGACGTATCCGATCGGCGCGTTGTTTTTCAGCGTTACGGTAACTCGGTAGGCAACCTCGCCGTGTTCCCGCTTGACTTCCTCCGCTCTGGCGTGAACGAAGGGATTTGTCCGTTCAACCTTGACCAAGGCCCAGTCATTGCGGCCGGCATATTCCAACTGCATGGTTCGGACGACGGACTTTCCCTCCGCGACGGAACCGAATTCGACGATTCCCGGCGTCAACACGACGTCAGGTCGAATGTATCCGGAAACATTGAGCTGAACGGCGTCCCGCAAAACCTGTCCGTCGACGACCGTTTCGAGGTCAAGGGTCAAGGTCGCGTTTTTGTCCCGGGTATGCTGGCCGCTGGTATTGAACTTCGCGACGACTTCCGCCGTTTCCATGGACTTGAGGACTTTTTTCGTCAACGACGGTTCCGTGCAGCCGCAAGAGGACCGGATACCGAGCAAACGAACGTCCTGGAGATAAATGTTCTTGATCGTAAACCGATGGACGGTATCCGAACCGATCGCAACGCGACCGAAATCGAATTTTTTTTCCTTGAACATCGCGGAACCCCAGCTTTCCGCAGCCTGTCCGAGAACCGGAAGCAGGAAGACGTTCAAGAAGAAAACCACGATAATTTTATCCAGCCTGTTCATTTTATCTCGGTGGGACGCGTGAACGGAAAATAAGCGCAATGTTTGCCAATATTTTCGGCATCTACGCCGTTCGACTGAGAGATATTTTAAGGATTTGCCGGAAAATTCGGAATAATCGACAAAGTCTGCCGTTTCGTCAGGGGGTTTTCTCGAAATTCAAGACGGCCCGGATCGGAAAATGGTCGGTCGGATAACGGCCTTGGTCGTTTTTCGTCCGAATGATTTCTGCATCCTTCGCTTTCAGACCGTCGGAGACGAAGATATAGTCGATCTTACTTTCCGGTTTGACCTTGCCGAAGCCCTGAAAGGTTCCAACGTCGACAGCGTCCGGCTGCACGGTCCGGAACGAGTCGATCAGACCGAACGGCGGTTTGCATTCGACGCCGTCGAGAACGACCGTTTCGCCGAGAAGAAATCGGATGCTCGGGCTCCGTTCACCGCAATTGAAATCGCCCGTCAGAACGATCGGAACCTGTTTTTGTTTCCGGTCTGCGATTCGCTGCAAAATCAAGTTTGCCGCTTTTTGCCGGGGAATTTCGCCGACGTGATCGAAATGGGTGTTGAAAACGTAAATCGCGTTGCCTGTCCGTTTCGAATCCTTGCCGAGTTCATGGAAAAGTCCCCAAGAAACGACGCGGGGACAATTACTCTGCCCCTTCCACGTGATCGAACCCGGCTCGTTCGGCGTGTCGGAGAGCCAGAAAACACCCTGTTCGTCGGCGTCGAGTTCCCAGCGGGCCTTGCGATAGAAGATCGGCATGCCTTCGCCCTTCGTCGGATCTTTTTCCCGGCAGAGGAAGATCGAACCGTATTCCGGCAACTTTTCGGCCAAAAACTTGAATTGATTCACGGCGTCGTCCGGATGGACGACGACCTCCTGACCGCCGATAAAGTCGTAATTTCCTTGCCGAACGACGTCGAGAAGAAAATCCTTGCGTTTCGGCCAGGCGTCCTCGCCGTCGTTCGCCGTACTGAGCCGAACGTTGATCGACAAAACGTCGATCGGCTCCGAAGCCGCACAGTAAATCGTCAAGAGAAAAACAACGGCAAGCGATACAAAGAATTTCATGATTCGTCGACGGGTAAAATCAAAATGCATTGAACATTTAGCCGGTACTCCGGCGCTTTAAAGCGCCGGAGTACCGGCTAAATGGAGACACGACGCCATAGTCGGCCCAATGGTTTTCATTCTACAGACAACGCAGGAAGACTACCAGATCCTTTTTGTCTTCGGCGGTCAATTTGGTGCCGAGGACGAGATTGTGGAATTCGACGGCGTCTTCGAGCGTCAAGCAGCGGCCGTCGTGCATGTACGGCGGCGTGTCCTTGATTCCACGGAGCGTAAAGGTCTTGATCGGGCCGTCGGCCGAAGCAAGTCGACCGTTGACCATCTGCTCCTTGTAGAACCGTTCCGCCTTGAAATTGTGCATCAGGTTGTCCATGTAATACGGAGCCGGATGACAGGTCGCGCAACGGCCCTTGCCGTTGAACACCGTTTCACCGCGAAGTTCTTCCGGTGTCGCGAGATCCTTGTCGAGCTTGCCGAAAACGTCGAGCTTCGGCGCCGGCGGGAAGTCGAGAATCGCCTGGAATTCCGCCATGAAATGGGCCTGCGAACCGCGTTCGAGGATGTTGACGCCCTTTTTCGTCGCGATCACCGGATCACCGTCGAAATAGGCCGCCCGCTGTTCGAATTCGGTAAAGTCTTCCAGCGACTTCAAGCCGCGTTGCGAGCCGAATATCTGTTGAATATGGGTTCCCCGCAGCGCCGGAACGTCGAGCCGATGCCGATATTCCTGCGGCCGAATGTCGCCGACGAGATGCGTCGCGGCGTTCGTCGAACCGTTCGTATGGCAGTCGAAACAGGTTACGCCGAGACTCGCCTTTTCACTGTTCCGGTCTTCCGTCGCGTTGAACTGCTGCTGCGGAAACGGCGTGACGAGAAGCCGCAGACCTTCGAGCTGTTTCGGATTCAAGATGCCGTTGAACAGTTCGTAGTAATTCATGATCGTGACGACTTTGCCCTGCGAAACGTCGCCGAGGTCCGGTCGGGTCGTCAGGAAGATCGCCGGCGGAAATTCCGGCAGGAAATGATCCGGCAAATCAAGGTCGATGTCGAATCGAGCCAGATCACGACCTTCCTGTTTCTTGATCTCGTCGATATGGAATTTCGGGAACACCATTCCACCGGCCGCGTGATCCGGATGCGGCAACGGCAGGAAGCCTTTCGGCCAAAGTCCCTTTTCCTTGACGTCGGCGGGACTCAGCGTGCCGAGGTCTTCCCAAGACTTGACGCCTTCGGGAAGTTTGGCCCGGATTCCCTGCTGGACATTTTTTCCACGGGACATTTTGACGGCGGCCGGGTTGTCAGCCAAGTCGTACCGTTCTTTGAGCAAATCGGCCTGCCGTTGTTGCGTCGCGGCTTTCGCCTTGCTGAGCCGTTCAAACCGGACCGAAAACGGCTCCGTAATGTCGACCGGCGAATAACTTGTCGCCTGTTGAGCGGTTTGTTGGGCTGCTGTCTGCGACAACCAACCGAGAAGGACAAGTCCGCTCGTTAGAAAAATCGTCAACCGGCAATTCGTGGATCGGGTCATGATACTGCTCCTCAGGGTTGAAGAATGGGAAAATCGTCAATATCGACAATTCCGGTAAAATCGTCAGATCAAGTTGAATTTTATGATTCGTCAAAGGAAAAGACAAGCGTCTGAAACAAAATTCATCGAAGAGGGAAAAATGTCCCTGACGTTTTTCCCTCTTCCGATCGCGTCTTGAAGGGGGCGGGAAAATTGCTATGCTGGAGGTGTTTTGAGCACATTCCCTCGCTGACGCGTCGGGCTCTGAAACTTGTTCGTCGTTCCCACTCAACCGTTCAGTCCGTTGTTTACCTATTCCGCTCTTCTTTGGTTCCTGCCGCTTGCCGGACTGGTCGTGTTGATTCATCTGATCAACATGTTCCGGCATCGACGCGTCGAATGGGCGGCGTTGGAATTCCTGCTGGCCGGATATCGGAAAAGCCGGACACGAATCCTGTTGCAGCAGCTCCTGTTGCTGTTTCTGCGGACTTTGGCGGTCGTCGCCTTGATCCTGATGTTCGCGCAGCCCCGTTTGGAGGGACCGCTGGCCGAACTGCTCGGCGGTCGACCGACGCATCATATCGTCCTCTTGGACGACTCGTATTCGATGAGCGACCGCAACGCGACCCAGGGCGGAACGCCGTTGTTCGACGACGCCAAGGGAATCGTCCGCCAAATCGCCGAGAACGCCGCCAAGCGGCAGACGAACGACCGAATCAGCTTAGTCCGTTTTTCGAAAGCGATGGGAATCCTCCATGGCGAAGAACCAGATGTCGCGGAACAGATACTCAACGCCGACGGTCTTCGATTGGTTCAGGAAACGATCGGAACCCTTGAACCCTCGGAAACCGCCTCCGGACCGGAGGAACCGCTCAAGGCCGCCGTCAACTTGTTACGGCAGTCGACCGTTCGACTCAAGCCGGTCGTCTATTTTCTCTCCGATTTTCGGCAACGAAATTGGGAGAATCCCGCCCCGTTGCTCAAACTGCTCGGAGAAATCCGCGAACTCGGCGGAATGGTCCGTATGGTCCGGGCCGTCGATGTGGAGCGGCCGAACCTGACGCTCGCTTCCCTTGATCTCGTCGCCGGAATCCACGCCGCCGACGTCGACTTGCTGCTCGACGTTACCGTGATCAACAACGGTCCGAACGACGTCGACAACATTCCGCTTTCCCTCTTCGTCGACGGCGTGTCCCGGACCGGTCTCACAATACCGAAGATCAAGGCCCGGGACAAAACGACGCCGGCGATTCGCTTTCCGATCCGGCTCGAAGGAACGGAGTTGCATCGAATCGAAGTCCAACTTCCGCCGGACTCCGTTCCGACCGACAACCGCCGCTTTTTGGTGCTCGACGTTCCTGCCGCGCTGGAAGTTCTCTTGATCGCTTCCCGGACCGCTTCCGGTGTCGATTCTTCGGCCCAATATGTTCGGGTCGCCCTTTCGCCGGGCGGCGCCAAATCGGGAATCCGCGTCAAGACCGAGACGCCGTCGTTCCTCGTTTCCTCGAAACTCGACCGGTTCGACGCGATTTTCCTGTTGGACGTTCCGAAATTGGACCCCGCCGCCGTTCGAAATTTGGAGGAATACGCCGACGCAGGCGGCGGCGTCACGTTCTTCACCGGACCGGAAACCGACACGAACTTCGTCCGCAACGAACTGTACAAAAACGGCAAGGGACTCTTTCCGTTCGCTCCGCTCGCCGAGGGAACGCTCGCCCCGGACTTTCTCAGCCAGGCGTCGGATTTGAGCGTCACGGCGCATCCGATTTTCCGACTCTTCGGCGAAGGAGAAAGCCCCTTGCTGCGGAACGTGAAGATCGACAAGTATTTAGTGGTCGAGAATCCGACGGCCGAATCCGAATCGACGAAAACCCTCGCAACGCTCCGGGGCGGCAATCCCTTGGTCGTCGAAAAATCCTTCGGCAAAGGCCGGACCGTGAGTTTCCTGACGACGGCCGCTCCGATCTGGAATAATTGGGCTCGCGGCAATCCGAGTTTCGTCGTTGTGATGCTGGAACTTGCCGCTTGGCTTTCGCAACGGAATCGGGACGAAACCTCGCTGCTCGTTGACGCTCCGTTGACGCTGAAAGTCGATCCGGCGGAATTCGAGCCGAAACTCAAGATCACGACACCGCAAAAGGAATTGGATGACACGACGGAAACCTCCGTCAACCTCGACGCCGACGCCAACGGCCGGGCGGTCTTTCCGGCAACGCACCGCACCGGATTCTACGAAGCCGTGCTCCGGCAACATTCCGGAGCCGAAAAGAAAGAGCTTTTCGCCGTGAACATCGATCCGAAAGAGGGAAATACCCAACTGGTCGACGTCGGCGTCCTCGCCGATTGGCTGCGTCCGCTCGACCTGTCCCTGGAGAGCGCCGCCGGATTCTCCGCTCCCTTGGAATTTACGGGAGCCCGTTCGCTCGGCGACGCCCTGTTGCTGATCGTCGTCCTGCTGCTCCTCGCCGAAACGTTCCTCGCCGGACGCATCCTGCCGCCGACGACGAGAGGTTAGAAATTTGGTGCGACGTCATCGTTTGAACACGTATTAGATACCCCTCCCCTCTCCCTCGGGAGAGGGGACGGTAATCGACGTTTGCTCGCGATAATTGACCGTATTGGAACACAGAATTTTTTCGCTCCCTTTTTCCTGTTTCCGATTTTGGTATAATTCCGGCATCCATTCCGTCAACAATATTAACACGCCATCGATCTTATGACGCTTTCAATGACCGCCGCCGAAAAAAAGGCGATTGACACGATCCGAACTCTTTCCATGGACGCCGTACAGGCGGCCAACAGCGGACATCCGGGAACCCCCATGGCGCTGGCGCCGCTCGGATACCTGCTCTACAACGAGGTGATGCAGTACGATCCCGCCGACGCCGCCTGGCCGGCTCGGGACCGGTTCGTGCTTTCCGCCGGACATGCTTCCATGCTGATTTATTCGTTGCTCCATTTGAGCGGCGTCAAACAACTCGGCAAGGACCGCAAGCCGACAGCAGAACCGGCCGTCGCGCTGGAAGACATCAAGAATTTCCGTCAACTCGGCAGCCGCTGTGCCGGCCATCCGGAATTCGGACACGTTTCCGGCGTCGAAGTCACGACGGGCCCCCTCGGCCAAGGCGTTGCGACGAGCGTCGGCATGGCGGTCGCCGCCCAGTGGTTCGCCGGCCGGTATAACAGCGCCCATTTCAAACTCTTCGACTCCAACGTTTACGCGATCTGCGGCGACGGCGACATGATGGAAGGAATTTCCTCCGAAGCCGCGTCGCTGGCCGGACATCTCAAGTTGTCGAATCTCTGTTGGTTCTACGACGACAACGAGATTACGATCGAAGGCCATACCGCGTTGGCGTTCTCCGAAAACGTCGGCAAACGCTTCGAAGCCTACGGTTGGAACGTTTTAAAAGTCGACGACGTGAACGATCTTCCGGCATTGCGGAAGGCTGTCGAAACATTCAAAAAAACCGACGACAAGCCGACGTTCGTGATCGTGAAGAGCAAGATCGGCTTCGGGGCTCCGAAATTGGAAGGCTCCCACGAAGCCCACGGCGCTCCGCTCGGCGAAGACGAAATTACAGCGACGAAAAAAGTGTACGGCGTCGATCCGGAACAAAAATTCGTCGTCGATACCGACGTCTATCAAACGTTCGCCAACGGAATCGGCAAACGGGGAGCCGAACAGCGAGCGGCCTGGAGCAAACAATTCGAGGAATACTGCAAAAACTATCCCGACCAGGCGAAGGAACTCGCGGCGATTGCGTCCGGCGACCTGCCGGAAGGTTGGGACAGCGAAATGAAGCCTTTTCCCGCCGATCCGAAAGGGATTGCGAGTCGGGCGTCTTCGGGAAAAGTTCTCAACCAGTTGGCGAGCAAGCTGCCGTGGATGCTCGGCGGCTCGGCGGACCTCGCTCCGTCGAACAAATCCGACCTGACGTTTTTGGGAGCCGGCGAATTCAGTCGGGAAACCCCGGCGGGCCGCAACTTCCATTTCGGCATCCGGGAGCACGGCATGGCGGCGACCGCCAACGGCATGGTCCTTTCCGGACTCCGGGCGTACTGCGCAACGTTTTTCGTCTTCGCGGATTACATGCGGCCCTCGATGCGGCTCAGCGCGATCATGAAGATCCCGACAATGTACATTTTCACGCACGACTCGATCGGCGTCGGCGAAGACGGTCCGACGCACCAACCGATCGAACATCTTGCGTCGCTCCGGGCGATTCCGAACCTTGCCGTTTTTCGTCCGGCGGACGCCAACGAAGTTACGGAATCCTACAAAGCGGCGGTTCAACTGAAGGAAACGCCGTCGGTGTTGATTTTCACGCGGCAGAATCTTCCGACCGTCGACCGCACGAAATTTTCTTCGGCGGAAGGCGTCGCCAAGGGCGCCTACGTTTTGGCCGACGCCGTAGGAAAAAATCCCGACGTGATCCTGTTGGCGACCGGCAGCGAAGTCGGTCTTTGTGTTTCGGCGTGGGAAAAGCTCACAGCGGAAGGCGTCAAGGCTCGTGTCGTCAGCATGCCGTGTTGGGAACTTTTTGAACGGCAATCGCCGGAATACCGCGACTCCGTGCTGCCGAAAACCGTGACGGCCCGGGTCGGCGTGGAACTCGGTATCGAACAGGGTTGGAGAAAATACCTCGGCGATCGCGGCTTGTTCCTCGGAATGAACGATTTCGGGGCGTCGGCTCCCGCCAGCGTCTTGATGAAGCATTTCGGCTTCACGGTCGAAAACCTCTGCAATCTCGCCAAACAGGCGATGAAATAACGAAGTATGACGAGCCGGGACCGTAAGAGCCGGGACCTGTGGTCCCGGACACTGGCGATTCGAACAACTTTCAAGGAGAATGACGATGAAACGAACGACTTCACGACGTGATTTTTTGAAAGCGACCGCATCGACCGGCTGCGGATTCTGGCTTTTAGCAGGCGGCTCCTCGAAGGCGAGCGTCTCCGCCAACGAGAGGGTTGCCTTTGCTGGAATCGGGGTCAAAGGAAAAGGATTCAGCGACATCGGGAATGCCGCGAAGTTCGGCGATATCGTTGCCGTTTGCGATGTTGACAAGAATCGGCTCAACGAGGCCCTGAAACTGTATCCGAAGGCCAAAGGATTTCTCGATTACCGCGAAATGTTCGACCAAATGGAGAAGAGCATCGACGCGGCGACGATCAGCACGCCGGACCACATGCACGCTCCGATCACGCTGGCGGCCATGCGGCTGAAAAAACACTGTTATACACAGAAACCGCTCACGAGGACCGCTTACGAAGCGAAAAGGCTCAAGGAAGTCGCCGCCGAAACCGGCGTCTGCACGCAAATGGGAAACCAGGGCAGCGCGGACAATAATCTCCGGCGCCAGGCGACGCAGATCAAAAACGGCGCAATCGGCGACGTTACGGAAATTCATTTCTGGCACGAATTCCCATGTTGGAATCAGGCTCCGAACAGACCGTACACGATCGCCGAATATACCGAACGGGTTCGCAAGGACAATCCGGACCAGGCGGACGGACTCATCGCCGCGATGTCCAACCGAATCACGGCGGAACTCGCGGGGTGCGATTGGAATCTTTGGACCGGTTGCGCGAAAGAACGGGAATATTTTCCCGATACGTATCATCCGTTTCACTGGCGAGGAACTTGGGATTTCGGTTCCGGGGCGCTCGGCGACCAAGCGTGCCACGCCATGAACATCCAATTCACCGCGATCGATTTGTCGAATTTGGCATCGGTTCGCGCGACGACGAGCGGACACGATTTCGTCAGTTTTCCTCGCAGCACCACGATCGTTTACGATTTTCCCGCGACGCCCCGGCGGCCAGGAATCAAGCTCACGTGGTACGACGGCGGGGCGAGACCGAAAGACGAATTGTTCCAATCGTGGGGCATTGAAAACGCACCGAAATCCGGATCGTTGATCGTCGGTACCAAGGGGGCGTTGTACAATGGAAGATTCCTCCGTTGCGAACCGGCTGCGGTCGAATTCCGCAGGGCGGCTGAGCATCCCGAATTCAAGGACGTCGACAGTATGAACATGTACGAATTGGTGCTCGCGATTCGTGAGAACAAACCGGAGCTTTGTTGGTCGGGGTTTACGAATCTCGCCGGTCCCATGGCCGAAACGATGCTCGTCGGCAACCTCGCCGTTTGGGCCGCCGCCAAGCCCGACGTTCCGGGCGAAACAATCGAATGGGATACCGAACAGTTCAAGATCAAAAACCTCGCCGCCTTGGAAACGCCGGGCCTCGAAAACCTGTTGAAACCGACATACCGCAAAGGGTTCGGCGAATTGTGATACCGCCGCACGGGAAGCGGTTGCTTCGTTTTCGTCGTCGTCGCCTCACGGCGCGACGACGGCGCGCTCGATCAACATGTAGTTCTCTTCATTGAACTCGGTAAACTTGCCGTCGATTTTCCAGACCGAACGGGAAGGATTCTCCCGAATCGTTTTCAGGATTCGCTCGAGATTCAGGTTTTCAAGGCAGACATACCGTTCGGCGCCGTCCAGCGTGTAGAACGTCGTTCGCTGGCCGGTTGCGCGAAAATATCCCCGTTTATCCTGGAACGGCGTGTTCTCACGGATTTTTTTCTTCTTGACGGCGACCGTCGCGGGATCCGCGACGACGGGTTTTTCTTCCGCCTTGGGATCCGTCGACAACGGTTCTCGTTGCGCAAAAACGGTGACGGCCAGACCGAGGATCAACAACGCCAACAGGATTTTTTTCATCTTGGGGATACGGAGCTATGGTTTCACGACATATCCTTGTCGTCCGACGGCGCGTCCAACGGAACTTCGACTGCGGCCTTCGCCGCTGAGTTCCCGGCCGGCGTTTGTTGAGACTCGGGGCGTGAACATGGGCGTCGCCGGTCGATAGTCTTCGATACCGTCCGCCGACCACGTCAGGTTGTCCTTGCGGATCCAGCCGATTTCCGAACCGGTCGTTTTGTCGTCGACCTGGCCGACGCGAAACCAGCGGCCGTCCCCGGCGACCTCGGAAATCGAAACTTTCTGTCCGGGAACCAATTCGGATTTCACGGCGGCGCGCTCGTTGGGATCCGTGAAAATTCGAACCCGAAGTTTCGAAACGTCCCGGTTCGTCGCCTGGCGTTGGAATCGGGCCTTGTCGTCCTCCGAAAATTTCACGAAAAGATCAAGTGTTCGACCGAGTTGCCGAAAATCCCGCTGGGCCGGTTGATAAGCGCCCAACGCAAGAAAAGCTCCGGCACGGAACGTCAGCGCCAAATGATTGTTCGGCTCCACACGGATCACGTAGGACAAAAGGTCGACCGCCAAGGGCAACCGTCCGTTCCGTGAGAGGGGAACACTTTGTCGCAACAGGAATTGTCCGTCGGTTTCCTGATCGGTCTTTGTCAATGGTTCCGTCTTGGCGAGGGAAAACCCCGTCAATCGGGCGCTGCGAAAGATTTCCGGCGTCTGCTGGCTGCGTCCGCGACAATAATACACGAACTTGTTCGTTTGGGCGAAAGCGTAAGCATAGGCTTCGGCCAAGGTGATTTCGCCGTCGATCACGCCGGAGTAATCTGCCGGCCCGTTGAGTCCTTCGAGAAAATGCTTCATGAAAACGCCGTGATAGCGATCCTCGACGATCATTTCATGGGCCTGCTGTCCAAGACTGCAACTCGTAATCACCGCGAGACCGCCGAGGGATGCCGACGCCTTCGGATCGTAAAGCGCGTTCGCGATGGTCTTGAACTCTTCCATAAAATCTTCAGAAGTCCGAGTCTCCTCGCTGCCGAACCCGACATTCCGACAGGCGTCGATGATCAAAAGTTTCCGGGCACAGCGGGCGTTCTTGAGCGTCGTGATCAGTTCGGCGACCGGAATCAGGTTGTTCGTTTCGCCGAAAGCGACGGCTTTCTCCAGCGAATCGACGTCAAGGAAATCAGCTTTCCCGGTATCGATCGGACAGAGAAAACTTTTTCCCTGCGAAGCGATTCCGTGGCTGGAAACCAACACGTAAAGCGTGTCCTGCGGAGCGAGCTTCGAAAGGATCGAATCCAGATTTTGTTCGAAATTTTCCTTCGTCGGCTGGACGGACTCCTCCGCCGTGTGATCGTGCAGGAAGACAATCCGTTCCTCCGGAATTCCCTGGGCGAGAAACCATTCCGTTCTTGCCGCGTCCATGTCGTTAAAGCAACCGGAAAGCGGCGCGAGCTCCTGCGACTCGAGATCGTAATCTTCAACGGCGAAAAGCAATCCCCAACAACGTCCGGCGGAGGACGACGGACCGGGAGACTCGTTCACGAAAACTGATATTTCCCGAACTCCCTGTCCTCCCGGACGTCCGCCGGGATAGGCCGACGAACCGGGAGCCCGAGGATATTTCATCATCGGGCCCTGAATCAGTTGCTGGGCGAACGCGACCGAAAGCCCCAATGAGATTGCGAACAAAAAAACGATCGACCGACAGAAAAACATGATTTCGTCTCGACGTCGTTGGGACCGAAAAGATCTTTTGATTTTTTAGGACTGCGACCATATAGGTCGCAGCTCGTTTTCGGAATTTTCAAAGGTTGTCTAATGTCCGCAACCCGGGCAGCCGCCGCTTTTGGGGAAATTGGGATTCTCGATGGCGAAGCCGCGACCGGAAGCGCTGTCGATGAAATCGATTTCCGTGCCGTCGAAATGCGGATCGAACTTCTTCGCCGTCGCGACTCGAACGCCGTCGAAGTCGTATTGCATGTCGATCAGCGGATCGAACACCGTATCGAAGTTGAGCGCGTACTGCATGCCGCTGCAACCGCCTCCGAGGATGCTGATTCGCAAAAACGTATCGTCGCCGAGATTTTGGCTCTCTTTAATTTTTTTGACTTCGGATGCCGCCGAAGGAGTCATCGTAATAGACATGGAATTCAAAGGTTAAGGTTGTTTGGAAAATGGTAACGTTTGTCTTTATCGATCGCTTGCGTTTTGGCCGCGAAGCGCGTCCGGAGATGTTGTTTCAAAGCGTCCAGGGAGCCCGCAACGACCGATCAAGCATTGCGGTTTGCTCCGTGGAGGGATCGATGAGTTGCATCTTGAGCGGATCCCATTTGACGACCGACTTCGTTCGGACGGCAATATCACAGAGTTGGCTGATATTGTCGCTGCGGACGGCGTCACGGAGCGTCGAAACCGGCGTCGTCTTTGTTTTGACGCCTTCGAGGAAATTCGCGATGTGATGCGGACTCCGCTTCAACGCCTTCTCGTTTTGTTCCGGCGTGATTTTGAGCAGAGCTTCGTCGCTGGCGGAGTTTCCATTGCGGCGGACCTCGATCCAACCTTTCTCGCCGATGAAGCGGGTCCGGTCGCCGCCCGGTTTGAACACTATGTCGACGTCGCCGAGCTTGATTTTCATGTCCCAATTATAGACGACGTCGTACAGTCCCTCCGTCGGCACGACGCCGGTTCCTTCGACGACGACCGGACCGGACAAATCGGCGTCGGAGCCCCAAACCATGATATCCAGCGGATGGGCGCCCCAACCGCCGAGATAACCGATCGACTGATCGTAAATCCAATAGGTTCCGTTCGGTTTACAACGGTCGACGGTATAAGGCTTCATCGGAGCCGGACCGATCCACATTTCGTAACCGTCCTTGCCGAGATCGTCGGGAATCGACGCTTCGGCCGTCGAGCCGCCAGCGCCGCCGTTCGGAGCGTCGACTTCGATCGTATGGACCTTGCCGATCACGCCTTGGCGAACGAGTTGGCAGCCGATCCAACAATTCTGCTGGCTGCGTTGCTGCGTACCGTATTGAAAAACGGCGTTGTTCTCCGCAAAAATCTTTTCGCAGGCGATGTTCTGGGCGATCGTCAATCCGAGCGGTTTTTCGACGTAAGCTCCTTTTTTCGCCTTGGCGGCGGCGACGGCGATCGGAACGTGCCAGTGATCCGGCGTCGCGACGATCACGCAGTCGATATCGTCACGGGAAAGCAGTTCACGGAAATCGGCGTACGCCTTTCCCTTGCAGATGGCGGCGATTCCTTCGCGCCGGCTTTTAAAACAGTCGGCGACCGCGACGCTCTGCGCGAGTTTTTGTGGCTGCGTATGCCGGAACAGGTTGCCGCCCTGATTGCCGACGCCGATATGTCCTACCGTGACGCGCTCGCTCGGAGCAGCTTTGGTCTCGTCGCCGAAAACCGTGGAAGGAACGACCAAGGGAGACGCGACGGTCAGTGCCGCCGCCTTCAGAAAATTACGTCGTGATGGTTTCATGGAAAAAAGGAAAAAGATGAAAGGGAATGGTTTCGTCAACGAAGTTCATCGTGGTTCGTCGCTTTTTCAATGGTTTCCGGCGACACCTCTCCGTCCCAGACGGCGATGCGATATCTGGCAACCAATGTTTGGCCGGCCTTCATTTCGAAGGGTTTTCGGTGGAGATTCATCGTTGCGCCCAAGTAGGCGAACGATTGACCGGAATCGCCCATCGTGAACGCCGTCATCGGAATCGGATTCGACGGATGATCGAACAATGCGACCGTAACGGGTTCGCCGTTCAACTTGGCCGTGTACGCCATCCATCGGCACGGCGTCAGGCGTTCGTCGCCGCGAACGTTTTCGCCGTCGTTCTTGCCGGTGTCGTTGAAAAAGCGTCCGTCCTTGTCCATCGTCTCGTCGAAACGCAGGCCGAGACCGTAATAATGTCCGCTGCCCTCGCCGCCCAACACGGTATCGACTTGCGCGGTGAGCGTGCATTGCCAATCGATCAGCGTAATATCTTTTCCCTGGTTGACGTCGATGCGACGATTTTCTTTCAGTAACGTTATCGAGCCCGGCGCGTTCCAGTCGATGGCCGATTGGAATCCGTTGGCGGCGGCGGAACATCCGAGCGTCAGTTGTTTTCCGTGATTCGCATTGAATTCCCCCCAGAAGCTGCAGCCGCCGACTTGCAGCGCGAACATCAGGCCGTGATGGTGGAGGTGATCCGCCGGAGCGTCGCGGAGAATGTTTTTCCCCGACGGCGTACACAAGACGTCGATGTACGGTTTGAACGGTACGGAACCGAAACGATAACGGGCAACGGTTTTTCCGTCCGGCGATACGGCATACGTTTTCGGTAACGACGAAGACAATTTTTCAACGGAATCCCCGACGATTTTGAAGAGATTTTCACCGCTTACCCCAAACAGGACTTGTCCGTCTCCCTTGTCGTTCGGGCGGACGACGAGATCGGAAAAAGTGAAGTGCGCCTTGTCGATCGGTTTCGTCCATGTTTTCGTTTCACGATCATAGCGGACGATCGTTCCCTTGTCATCAAGGACGAAGAGCGTGTCGAGCCCGTTCGGATTCCGGCCGACGGCGAGGCGTTTCGCCTTTTGTCCGAGGTCTTCGAGTTTTTTGTTCTGGCAGAGAAAAACGGCACCGGCCTTGTCGATCATCGCGATTTCGTCGCCGGGCGACGCCGTGAAATTGCCGGCGAGCACCGAGACGATGTCGTTTCCTTCGACGACCTTGGAGTAGGTCTGCCATTTCGACGAATAGACGTAGACGTTTCCGGCGGAAACGACGACGAAGTCGTCGAGGTTGCTGCGCCGGTCGAAGCGGCCCCCGGAGGCTTGCGAAAACTCGCCGGACACCGGGATCCAACCACCGTCCATGACGTCTTTCGTCCAACGATATGCGCTGCCGGAAAACGTCCCGGCCAACAACGACGGAAACGTTTCGTCGGCGGAGCAGCGGCCCAGCGCCATCGTTCGGACGTTGTGACCGAAAGGGCCGAGCGTTTTTTCGGTCTTGAAACTGTGAACGTGAAGAGCTTTTCGTGCGTCGTCCAAATAAACCAACTGGTCCGCTCCCTCCTCCAAAAGGTCGGCGGCCAAGAGGGCATAGACCTTGACTCCCGGCACCGGATCGACGATTTTCGTGCCGTCGTAAAGACGGACGCTGCCGCCGTCGTCCAACCATGCGACGCCGAACGAGCCGGAAACCAATGAATTGTTCGTCGTCTCCGACGCCGTAACGAAAACGGCGAAAACCGACGAAACGATCAAAACGAACAAACGAAACACGTTCATGGTGGATACGAGGTTCGGAGATTGTGCCGCCTAGCTCATTACGATCGCCTGTTTTTCGAAGTCGAACAGGGCGACTTTGTTTTGTAGATGCGAGAGGACGCCCATCGACAAGGGAGCCTGTACTCGCACGGCCATTTCGATCGGACACATCGGCGTTTTGCGGGTCTTGACGCATTCCAACAGGTTCCGCCAAAGTTTGCTCGTATCTCCCTGACCGGCCCACGGAATGGTGATTTCCTCTTTTCCCTTGCCGAACGGCACGATGCGAACACCGTATTCCTTTCCGCCTTGCAACATCGCCCAGGTGATGAGACCGTCGGTTCCCCGGATCTGCGTGTCCAGCGGCGTGTGGTTGGAAAGCGAGTTCGTCATCACGACGCTCGGACCGTCGGCGTAATCGGCGATGATATTGCACTGGTCCGGTACTTCCCGATTGTACTGGAACGTGCCGCCGCCGCCGAAAACCCGTTGCGGAAAATCGAGTTCCAAAACGCAGAAGATCGGCGTGAACGTGTGAACGAGCAAATCCGTCGCCGGTCCGCCGGCGTAGTCCCAGAACATCCGCCATTGGAAGAAGCGTGACACGGAAAAGTCGACTTTCGGCGCGTCGCCGAGGAATCGCTCCCAATTGAGATCGGGCCCCGGTTTCGCGTTGGCGTCCGGAATGGACATCCGCTCGCCCCAGTCGCCTCGCCGGAAATAACTGCACTGGACGTGTACCGGTTTGCCGATGATTCCGTCGCGAATCAATTCAATGATCTTCGGATAGTTTTCGTCGGCCATGTGCTGCGTTCCGACCTGGACCAAGCGGCCCTTTTCCTTGGCGACCTTTTCGATTTGTTTCGCTTGGTCGAATTGGTTCCAGTGCGTCAACGGTTTTTCGCAGAACACGTCCTTTCCGGCGTTGATCGCGTCAATGGTTTGTTGGGCGTGATGCCGGTCCGGTGAAGCGATGCACACGACGTCGACATTCTTGTCCGCGAGGAGTTCTTCGTGGGCGTCGTACATTTTCGTTCCGCCGGTCTTTTCGGACGCCGCGACCAACCGGGGCCGGTAGACGTCGCACACCGCGACGGGACGGGCGATACCGTCGTCCTTGAAACGGTTGAGAATGTCCAAGTGGGCGTTGCAGCGTCCGCCGGTTCCGATGAAGCCGACGCCGATCCGGTCGTTCGCTCCCTTGGCTTCCTGGGCGAGAATGATCGGCGCCGCAAACGTCGTCGCCGCCGCGGAATACAAAAAATTTCGTCGTTTCATGGAATTTTATAAAGGAGAGAGAATAAAAACCGGAATGGAGGCGTACTCGCCGAAATGACGGGCAGCGCCGTTTTGCCGTCATTACGCCGAAGTACCGGCTGCATTCCGGCTTTTGTTGAATATGACTAAATCAACGCTTTGAGATGTTTCAGGCTCCGGGCCGCCTGTTCGACGGTTCCGCATTCGACGCTGAAAACGATGTCCTGTGGAATCGACTTGCAGATCGCGACGACTTTCGCCCAGTCGATGACGCCGTCGCCGCAGGCGCAGCCGACCGGCGTTCCCGTGACGGTTCCCCGTTCGGCGTCGGATTGTTGGATCGAAATATCCTTGGCGTGAAGATGGACGAGCTTGCCCTTGACCTTTTCGAGCCAAACATACGGATCCTGTCCGGCGAGGTAGGAATTTCCCGTATCGAAATTCGCGCCGACGGCGGACGAACCGGCCAAGGCGATGATCTTGTCGTACAACTCAGGCTTCACGGTGTATTGCTGGTGCGGCTCGATGCCGATCTTGACGCCACGTCCCTCGGCGACCAGCGAGGCTTCCTTGAGCACGTATTTCATGAACGCGAAATCCTCGTCCTGTGTCGACCAAGGCTGTTTCGGGCCTTCGTCCGTGCAGACGACGGGGGCGCCGCATTCCGCCGCGAACCGGACCGCTTGTTTGAGATAATCGGTCGACGCGTCCGGCTTACAGAGCGGACAATGGGCAGACAGGGCCGACGGTTTGATCTTGTGCTGTTCGCAACAGCGCCGGATGCGGAGCGGGTCGTCCCACATGGAAACACTGTGAAAATATCCGGCTTCGCTGAGGAGTTCGCGGCCCCAATGGACCATCGGTTCAACGAATTCGTAGCCGAGTTCCGCCGCTTTGGCGACGCCCCATTCGAACGACTTGTCCTCGTGCCGGACATATTCCATATTGACGCCGAGATGAATGTTTCCCATGAGATCCGTGTGGCTGAATGGTGAAGGAACGAAAATACCCGAAACCAGACGATCATTTTATTTTACACGCGGCAAGTAAGAAAAGAAACCAGTTGATTACTTTTTTTGTCTGGAGTTTCGAGGCTTTCGATCCTGCACAGGAGACCTGCAATCCTCCTGTTGTTTCCACGCGTCGACTGGAATATAATCGAGTGATCGGTATTTTTTCCTTCGTCCTCTTTCCTTTGCGGAGAAATTCCATGGCAACCATCAAGATCGGTTTGGTCGGCTGCGGCGGTCGCGGTCGCGGTGCGGCGCTGAACGCCCTGAAAAATGCGGCGACGAAAGACGTCAAGCTCGTCGCGGTCGCCGACGCCTTCCAAGGTTCCGTCGACGGCACGGTGCAACAATTCACGAAACAATTCGCCGACCAGACGGACATTCCGAAGGAACGCCAGTTCGTCGGACTCGACTGTTGCGAACAACTCTTGAAGACGGACTGCGACGTCGTGCTGCTCTGTGAGCCGCCGGGGTTTCGACCACGACATTTCAAGGCGGCCGTCGAATCCGGCAAGCACGTTTTCGCCGAAAAACCGGTTGCCGTCGACTCGCCGGGTGTCCGCATGTTCCTGGAAGCGAACGCCAAGGCCAAGGGAAACAAGCAGATCGTGCTCGTCGGACATCATCTCCGCTTCGAAAAGAAGCATTGGGAGCCGATCAAGATGATCCACGACGGCGTCCTCGGCGACTTGATGCATATTCGGATCTTTTTCGACACCGGATATCTCTGGACCCGACCGCGACGGGAAGGCCAAACCGAGATGCAGCACCAGGTCAGCAACTGGTACTATTTCAATTGGCTCAGCGGCGATCACATCGTGGAGCAGCACGTTCACGACATCGACGTCATGAATTGGTTCATGGGCGACAAGCATCCCGTCGAGGCGAACGGCATGGGCGGTCGCGCGGTCCGCATCGGACCGGAATTCGGCGAGATTTTCGACCACCACAGCGTCGAATACGTTTTCGACAACGGCGTCCGGGGTTACAGCGATTGCCGCCAGATCAACGGAACTTGGAATTCGTTCAGCGAACACGCTTACGGAACGAAGGGATTCATCAACATGGACGGCCACGGAACCGTCACGATGCACGTCAAGGGACAGGAGCCGCGAGTCTGGAAACGGGAAGCGGACGGCCATCAAACCGAGATGGACGTCCTGTTCGACGCGATCGCCAACGGCAAGGAACTGAACAACGGCGACATCGGAGCGACGGCGACGCTCACCGCGATCCTCGGCCGCATGGCGACCTACAGCGGCAAAGTCGTCAAATGGGACGACGCGATGAACTCGCAACTCGACACCTTTCCGAAGTCGCTCGCCTGGGACGCCGATCCGGGACCGAAGCCGAACGACCAGGGAATCTATCCCTGCGCCAACGAAGGTGTTACCGTCGCGTGGTAGAAAATCAAAGCCGGAATGGAGCCGGTATTCCGGCGTAATGACGGACGGTCGAACGACTCTCTCCGTCATTCCAGTGGGGTACCGCCTCCATTCCGGCTGTTAATTTCGCAATTTTTATCATGGACAATCCGATCTATCTTCCCGAACTCCGGGAAATGCTGGCCGAGAACAACGACGCCGAGATGCGGGAATTCTGTTCCACACTGCATCCGGCACGGACGACGGAGTTCATGGGCGGTCTGGAACCGCTGGAAATCTGGGAGATTCTGCGGCACACCGATTTGGAAAACCGGGCCGCGATCTTCGATTTTTTTCCGCTACAGAAACAGGTCGAGATCCTCGAACACGCTCCCCGGAACGAGTTCGCGGAATTATTGGAACGTTTGCCGTCGGACAATCGGGTCGACCTGATTCACGAATCGGCTCCGGCAATCGTCGACGAACTGCTCCGCCTGCTGCCGTCGGAAGACCGGCACGACATTCAACGACTGCGGCTGTTTCCGGACGGATGCTGCGGCAGCGAAATGTCGACCGACTTCGTCCGCCTCGACGAAAACATGTCGGCCGAGGAAGCGATCGCCGAAATCGGCAAACAGACGGCCGACGCCGACACCGTTTACTATCTTTACGTCGTCGACGCCAAGGATCATTTGGTCGGCTTGGTTTCGGCACGGCAACTGCTCGCGACGGTCGGCAAACCGGGGCGAACGGTTCGCGAAATCATGAAACGGGACCTGATCACGGTCGACGCCTACGCCGACCGCGTCCTGGCGGCCCGGTTGGTCGCGAAGTACAATTTCCTGGCGATTCCCGTCGTCGACAAGGAGCACCACATCCTCGGGATCATCATGCACGACGACGTGCTCGACGTGATCCGCGAGGAAGCGACCGAAGACGCCCACCAACTCGGCGGCATCATGCCGATGGAGGCGAACTACCTCGAAGTTCCCTTCTTCACGATTTGGCGCAAACGGATCGTGTGGTTGCTCTGCCTGTTCGTCGCGGAACTGCTCACGTTTTCGGCGCTCGCCCATTTCGAGGACGAAATCGGCAAACTCGTGATCCTCGCGATGTTCGTTCCGCTCTGCATCTCGACCGGCGGAAACAGCGGATCCCAGGCCGCGACGCTGATCACCCGGGCGATGGCGCTCGGCCAGGTTCAGCTCCGTGATTGGCTTCGCGTCTTTCGGCACGAAATTTTAATGGGCGTCGCCTTGGGGCTCTCGATCGGCGTCGTCGGTTTTTGTCGGGCGGCGTTTACCCCGGAGTCCGTGTTGGACGGCGCAAACCGTTGGTTGTTAGCAATCACGATTTGCCAGGCGGTCGCCGCGATCTGCCTGTTCGGCTCGCTGGTCGGCGCGATGCTCCCGATCGTCTTCCGGCGACTCGGTGTCGATCCGGCGGTCGCCTCGACGCCGTTCGTCGCAACCTTCGTCGACGTGTCCGGCATCATGATCTATTTCACGATCGCGAAATTCTGGCTGCTTTCCGCGCCGATCGTTCCGCCAACGGAATTCGTTCCGGCGGTCAAACTCGACGTCGCCGTCATCCGACAGGCCGAAGCGGAATTCTTCGAGGAATGCAGCCGTTTTTTCGCTGCGCAACCGAAAGTCGTTTCCTGGTACGCGACGCCGGTCGACGCCGAACACGGCTCCAAGTTGACGTTTCTCGTCAAGGACGAAGACTCCCTGCGGCGTCTAATCCGGCTTCCGGACTACGAAACGCTCCTCCATGATCCGAAGGGCCGTTGGAAAGCGGACCGAACCGATCCGTTCGAAGTCCGAACGAGTCAATGAATCACGGAATTTAATTTTCCACGATGATTCTTTCCGCTCTCGGTCGTTGGGCGGCGTAGTCCCAATACGGAGAAAGCCGTCGCAATCGATCGACGATTTGCGGAAACTCGTCAAGCACGAAATCGATGTCCGCTTCCGTCGTGTAACGGCTCAAACTGAAACGAACGGATCCGTGCTTGGCGGTGAAGGGAACGTCCATCGCGGTCAAAACATGCGAAGGTTCCAACGATCCCGACGTGCAAGCGGAACCGCTCGACGCGCAAATATTCTTTTCGCTCAGTTGATAAAGAATTCCCTCGCCTTCGATATAGTGGATCGCAACGTTCAACGTGTTCGGCATCCGGTCCGCGCCGGCGCCGTTGATCTCGACGTTCGGAATCCGCTGGACGATTCCCGCTTCGAGTTTGTCTCGAAGCCGGGCGATCCGCTTCATGTCGTCGTCGTGCGTCGC
The DNA here is from genome assembly GCA_031548665.1 of Thermoguttaceae bacterium. Taxonomy (GTDB): domain Bacteria; phylum Planctomycetota; class Planctomycetia; order Pirellulales; family Thermoguttaceae; genus WRKP01. The sequence continues at coordinate 52,177 of JAVBQW010000034.1, read as the reverse complement.
GGCGGCAAGTTCCATCGCCTTGGCGATTCCGACGATAAACGCGACGTTTTCCGTGCCACCGCGCCGGCCGAATTCCTGGTGTCCGCCGAGCATGAACGTTTTACAGCGACTGCCCCGGCGAAGATAAAGGATTCCGACGCCTTTGGGAGCGTGAAATTTGTGTCCGGAACACGCCAACATGTCGACGTTGCGGAAATTGGCGTCCATCCGGATCGGGAGCTTCGTCATCGACTGCGTCGCATCGCAGAAAAACAGGATGTTCGGATCGGTTTCCTTGACGACCCGGGCCAATCGCTCAATCGGAAAGACGACGCCGGTTTCGTTGTTGGCGTGCATCGCGGCGACGAGCAGCGTGTCGGGACGGAGTGTTCGAACGAATTCGCCGAGATTCAGGTTGCCCTGCCGGTCGACGCCCAAAAAGCTGACGTCGTAACCGGTTCGCTCCAGTTCCCGACAGACTTCGATCACGGCCGGATGCTCGACCGCCGTCGTGATGATGTGCTTGCGGTTCGGATTGGCGCGAACGGCTCCGAAAATCGCGGCGTTGACGCTTTCCGTCGCGCAACCGGTAAAAAGGATTTCCGACGCCTGCACCGCTCCGATTTGAGCGGCGACGGCTTCCCTCGCCCGATCAACGGCGTGCTTGGCCGGTTTCGCGGCCTCGTACATCGAACTGGGATTGTAGTATTCCTCACGGAGAAACGGCAGCATCGAGTCCAGAACTTCCGGCGCGACCGCCGTCGTGGCGTTGTTGTCGAGATAGATCATTGGCTTGCTTCACGGATTGACAATAGGAAACCAACTTCATCATAAACGATTCAATTTTTTCTTCAAGTCGTCGTTTGGGGGAGCGTTTGCGAAAAAAGTGCCGTCGAGCGTTTCCATTTCACCCTCAACGGGGTTGGACAACGCCGAATGCGAGCAACTTGCGTACCCCTGCCGGGATGGAAAAATCGCTGCCCCCAATCGGAAAACGCTCCCCTTAGGCTTTCGCCAGAAAGTTTCATACCAAAAACGGAGAGGTGAGAGGGTGAAAGAGTGAGAGAGTGGGAGAGATGTAACCGCTTGATAAAACGTATCTTGCATTTTCCCTTTCACTCTCTCACCCTTTCACTCTTTCACTCAAAAGCTGGCGGTTTATTTTCTGGCGAAAGCCTTATTTGTACTGAGCGAGTATCAGGCGGTCGATGCCAACCATATACCCCGGAACCGCCTTCTCGTTTTTGCCGAGAATCTCGATGGCGACGACGTGTTTTCCGGCTTTCAGGTCGACGGCTCCGAGTTCGACCGGTCCCGTCGGAATCACCTCGGGATTGTAAAGGTCGACGGGTTCGCCGATTTTCGTTCCGTCAAGAAAAAATTGAACGATTCCATAATCCCGGGCCTTGGTCAACTCGGCGACGAGTTTGAACTTGCCGTCTTTCTCCGCGTCGACAATCAGTTCCAGTTTATCGTTCGGTTTCGCGCCGGTCCACCAAAGCTGATCGTCCTTGTTCCATTTTCCTTCACCGAAATGTTTCATGCCCTGAATCTGGATTGTGCCGCCGGTCGGAATTTTTTCGATCTTGAACCCGGGGATCTCCAACGACATCGGCGTCTTGTACGAAACGGCTGATTGGACTTCCTCGATCTGTTCTTTCCGTGTCTGGAAGTCGACCAGCGAGTCGTCGTCGAATCCGTACCAGAATGTCGCGACGGCGTAATCGATCTTCGTCGCGGCCCAATGCCAGACTTCCATGTCGAAGCGAAATTCCTTCGTGAACGGAATCCCGTCGAGCAAACGGACCCGGGCGTTCGTCGTGTTGCCGTAGTTTCCCGGCCCTTCGGCTCGCGGCTGAAAATGGAACGGCGACTCGAAGAATTTCGGCGTACACCAAGCGTATCCGTAGTAATCTTCGGTTCCCGTACCGAAATGCGACGGAAACGCTTCGCCGTCGACGTAAATCTTTTCGTCGCCCTCGCCCCACCAGGCAGGATGCCGGTTCAGGACGCTCAGCACGTCGCCGACGAAAACGCCGCGACCGTTGAGATGAACATAATTCCAGTCCTTCGTTCCGTTGCCGGCGACCGACTCGATGTTCCGTTCCTGCCGCCAATCGGCGTGGAAATACATGCTCGTTTCGTCCCAACGGTACGGACCGGCCCAGAGCGACTTGAGGACGACCTTGACGTCTTCCGTACCGTAATTGATCAACCTGGCGTTCATCGACTTTTTGAACGGCATTTTCCAGAGCGCGATGAGCGTTCCGTCCTTTTCGACCCGGGTGTACCAACTTTTATACGGATTTAAGCCGATTCCCGTTCCGAAGAAATCGCCGAGCGGACACCAGACGGTTTCCTTGCCGTCGAAGGAAATCGACAGCACGGTACTCCGCAGGGTCCGGGCGAGCAATTCTCCTTCGGCGTCGACTTTCAGAACGATTTGCTGCAGCGCGGCGGAGTCCGGAACGCTGATTTCCCCGGTCAACGAAATCGGCGTTCCGCCTTTCGGGACGGAAACGGTCGTCGACGGCGTGTCGGCCGGAATGCTTGCTAAGTTTTCCCCGGCGGAGAGGAGTGTTCTTTGAAGGGTGTCGATCTTTTCTTTGAGCGACTTGCAGCCATCCATCGTGAACGACTCGACGACCGTTCCTTTGGCGTAGGTTCGGAAGTTGATCTGGTAATACAGATTTTTCTGCGTCGGCATGTCGTCGACCGTTACCTTGCAACTCTTGGCGTACGGAATCGGCAGATAAAGGTTGCGGCCGCGAGCTGTTTCCTCGGACAAAGGGGAACCCGGAGTACCGGCTAAATGACTCGGAGTACCGGCTAAATTGCCTGGAGTACCGGTTAAAAAGCCGCCGCCGATCAGTTCGCCGATGTTCGCTTCGATGGTCGGCGTGTCGCTGCCGTCCAGATAAACGCGGCAGACCGATTTGTAATGATGCGACGTGATCCACCATCTGACGATCGCGCCGGGACCCTCGGCGTCCATGAGAACCCATTCTTTACGGTCTCCTTCCGGAGTTTTACGGATTTCGTCGCGGACGAACTGCGAGGCGTCGCCGTTGGCGAACCAGTTTTCGGTCGGACTTTTCGAGGCTCGATCATAGGAGCTTGCCTGCGTACAGACGAACGCCGGATCCGGAAATCGCGTCACGGCGTCGCGGTCGACCATTTCGTCGAGCAGCGTCGACAGGGAGACCGTCTTCGCCGACAACGGCGCGGCGACAAGGAGGAACAGCAGCAGGAAACACAGATTCTTCAACATCGAAACCTCCGAAATGATGGAAAACGAGACAAAAACAACGAGACCAAAACAACGAGACCAAAACAACGAGACGAAACAACGAGACGAAACACCGAGACGAAACAACGAGACGAAACAACGAGAGCCGGGACCTGTGGTCCCGGTCCCCCGGATTTTACGCCGTTTTCGACGATTATTCAACAGGAAGCGAATTCCCGGAACCGCTTCCTGACGGGCGCGGCTCTGAAAGATTTCCGTGGAACACATTGATCAATTGTTCGATGAACAGCGGCGTGCGCGGTCCGGGAATCGTGGTGAAATCGTCCGTCAGCAGAAAGATTCGGCCCGATTGGACGGCGGCGACCGAGTTGCCGAGCGTTTTCCAATCGCTCATCGTATCGAGCAGTTTCGTCTTTTTCTGTTCGTCGCTCAAGTTGGCGGAGGCGACGGTTCCTTCGCCGGTCAGGAGGTCGACAATCACCTCGGGATTCATCGAGAGGACGCCTTCCACGGAAACGTTCGGCACCGGAATGCCGCTTTCCGCACCGACGTTGACGCCGCCGGCCAAGCGAATCACATCCTGAAAAAACGGATTCGTTCCCGCAATGAAAAGATTCTGGATCCGTCCGCTGCCGCGTGTCCTGTCGAGGCAGAGCATGACGCGAACTTTCGGCAATTTTTCTGTTTTCGCTTCGAGTTCGTCCAATTTCACCTTGAGAGCGGTTTTCCGCTCTTCGGCTTTTTGCTGAATGTCGCCGCCGAACCGCTCGCCAATCTGGTCGTAGGATTGGAGGAGCCCTTCCACGCTGCGGTGGTCGACGCCGATCGTTTCGATGTTGAGTTCCCGCAGCCGCTGCCGGATCGTCTCGCTTTCCGTCAACGTGACGACCAGCTCGGGCCGCAACGCGATGATCCGCTCCCAATCGACGTCGTAGAGTCCGCCAACCTTTTCGATGTTCCGCGTTTCCGGCGGATAAATCGTGAATTTCGAGTCGCCAACGAGCCGGTCGCCGAGTCCGATGTCGAACAAAACCTCCGTGATGCTCGGAACCGTCGAGATCAAGCGTTGCGGCGACGCGACGAAAATCGGCTCCGGCGTTGGCGGCTCGACGCAACCGGAAACGAACCGCATGCAGACCAACGAAAAAACGGGCAGGAAATTTTTTAATCGAATCATTCTTGTCAAGATAAGGAAAATACAGGATAATCTTGTCAACCGCGTCGCCATGCGACGCGAGAACTCCGGTTTCGGCGCTGTTGCCGCTTCAGCGCGTCGCAGGCGACGCGGCTAACATTCTATCATCCTTTTTCACGATGAGCACGTCTCCCAACGAATCAGGCCCTTCTCCGGTGAACCGTGAACGCCTGCAACAGATTTACGCCCACGGCAACAAGCAGATGCTCATTGCGAGCTTCGATTACGCAAACACGATGTTCTCGCAATGCGTCCTCGGCGATCCGGGAAACGTCGTTTATTTCAAGACCTTTCTCGCCAATTTGAAGAAAAAGTTCGGAGACAAAAAAAAGAAGGGAATGCTCTCATTCCTTTCCAGTTCGAGCATCAAGAAGTCGGTCGCCCGGACGCCGGACGGAATCATCAAGGCCGGTGTCGAGGCGTTGGCGTCGAATCCTTGGGACGCCGACACGCTCTTGGCGATGGGCGGCGCCTGCGAGGAGCTTGGACATCACGATGTCGCCGTGGAATATTATCGGTCGGCCGTCGAAGCGGAGCCGGGAAGTTACGAAACGAATCATATTTGCTGCAAAGCGCTCCGGGAAATCGCGGCCTTTGACGAAGCGCTCGGCTGCGCCCTGCGAATGCTTAAAATCAAGCCGGCCGATCAAATCGCGGAAAAGCTGCGCAAGGATATTACGGTCGAAAAGACGATCCATAAAGGCAAATACGCGATGGGAGACTCGCAGCAGGTTCGCGATACCGTCGCCGGGATGAGATCCGTCGTCGCCGAAGACGAAGACGTCATGGGACGCGCCCTGACCTATGTCGAACAAGTCGAGCGGCGAATCAAGAAAAATCCGAACGACGTCGCGAATTTCATGGAGCTCGCCCAGTATTTCTATCAGGCCGGCGACTACGAACAGGCCGAAAAATACTACACCGAAGCCGTCAGGATCACGAAGAACGAGCCGGACATGGTCGAACGGCTCCTCGACACGCAAAAACAGAAATTCGCCGCCAAGATCGTTTCGCTGCCGGAAGATTCCCAAAAATTCAAGGAAAAAGCCCTCGAACTGAAAGCCAAGTTCGAAAAACACAAAACGGCCGAAATCCGCGACGAGTTCTATAAAGTCAAGGAACAATACGACAAGGCGAAAAAAGAACTCGAAACGGTTCAGGACGACTACGACACAAAAAACATGGAGCTCGCCCGGCATCGGATCCAATTCCATCCGAACCACGCCGGTTACCATTTCGAGTACGGCGTCCTGCTTCAGAAAATCGGCGAAACAAAAGACGCGATCGCCGAATTTCAACTGGCGAGGGCTGATATCACCCGAAAAGGCGATTGCATGTTCGCTTTGGGACAGTGTTTCGAGGCCCTCAGCCGACATAAACTCGCCATGGATCATTATCGGGAGGCGATCAGCGAATTACCGGCTACGGCGGAAAACAAAAAGGAAGCCCTCTACCTCGCCATGCATCTCGCGATCGAACTCAAGGACAAGGATACCGCCGAAAAATACGGCAACGAACTCGCCGCAATCGATTTTTCATACAAAGATGTGGGGGAGCTACTGGACAAAGTTGCCCAAATGAATCATAATTAGCGGTTCCAGTCTAATTCTACAGACCTATATCGACCAACTGAGACTTTCTTTGGATTCGTGGAAAAGCGGTGGAGCGGGAACGCGGGAAGGGTAAGATATTAAATATCCCTTCCCATTTTTCCCTTTTTCGCCTTTTCACCCATCCTCGATATCAATCCAAACCACGCACGCAGGACCACGCAATGCCGAACATCAAAAGCGCCAAAAAACGTCTTCGCCAGAACATCGCGACCCGAGATCGGAACCGTTCCAGCCGTTCTTTCGTTCGTAATCGCTGCAAAAACGTCGTGAAAGCCGTCGGAGAAGCGAAAGTCGCGGACGCCGAAACGTTTTTTCAGCAAGCCGTCAAGGTACTCGATCAAGCCGGCGCCAAAAAAATCATTCACAAGAACGCCGCCGCGCGAAAAAAATCCCGACTGTCCAAGATGATCAAGAAATTGAAAGAACAAGCGAAATAGCCGGAATAACGAAGGCCGAGTCGATTGACCGTCGACCCGATCCTTGCTCGCTCGTATTGCTCCATTGGCCTTCGTGACTGATCCATATTTCACCCACCTTGAGACGACGAGATGAAAATATCCGCCAAGACCGAGTATGCGTGCATCGCCGTCATGGAACTCGCGGCGAGGCAGGGTTCCTCGGAACCGGTACGTATTCGTAATATCGCGGAACGGCATTCAGTGCCGCCGCGTTTTCTTGTTCAAATTCTGCTCCAACTCAAAGGCGCGGAAATCGTCGAAAGTACACGCGGCGCTTCTGGAGGTTATCGGCTGAAGAAAAAGCCTGAAGAAGTGACGCTGGCTCAAGTCATGAACATTATCGACGCTCCGCCGAACAAACGAGCGTCGACTCTTTCCAGCGAGTCAAGCGCCTCTTCCGTTTTGAACAAGGTTTGGGAGGCCGCCGAGTTGCGGCGTCAGGAACACTTGAACAATATCACGTTCGCGGATCTGATTCGTCAAGCGGAGATCGGCGAGTCGATGTGATTTAGTGCAAAGAGCCCCAAGTGTAGGCGGTACTCCGCCGAAACTTGGGGGTTGGAGCAGTAGAAAACGAGCAATCTGTTCCCGTTTTCAGGATATTACCGTGTTACGGTATCGACGTCGGGAAGTTCGTATCCCTTTCGGCGGGGTCGGTCGACCATCCGATTCGCTTCTTCGTCGCCGACGATTTGTTCCTTGACGGGATCCCAGGCGATCTTGCGGTTCAACTCACGGCAAATGTTGACGAGATGGCAGACCGAAATACTTCGATGTCCGATTTCCACGTCGGCATTCGGAGTCTGACGGCTCTTCACGCAATCGAAAAAATTCTCGATATGCGGTCGGGCGATCCAAGTCGGTCCTTCCGGCGGATCCGCTTCGGGAGCTTCCGTAATCAGCGTGTTTGGATTCGCTTTCAAACTGTTGCGATTAATTTCGAGATTTCCTTTTTCGCAGCGGAAAATCGCGCCGCCCATCGGACCCCGATCCAACTCGAAGTTCACGATGACGCCGCTCGGGTACTTCGCGGCGACTTTGCCGTTCTTCGCTTTGGGATCCGGCGCTTCCGGATCCAGCGGCCAAAGTTCAACCGGTCCCGTGCCGTCGGCGCCGAGCGCCCATTGGATTTGGTCGACGCCGTGGGCGCCCCAGTTCGTCATCTCGCCGCCGGCGTAGTCCCGCCATTGCATCCAGCCGAGCAGACTGCCGCTGAACGGCCGATACCGGGTCGGGCCCTGCCAAGCGTCCCAATTGAATCCGTCGGGAATCTTTTGTTCCGGCAGGTCGTCTGGAATCGGTTTCGGTCCCGGATAATTGCAAGCTTGCACGAGATTTACTTTGCCGAGCTTGCCGTTGCGGACCAAGTCGCAGCCGAAACGATTCAGCATCATTGATCGCTGTTGCGAACCGACCTGGAAAATCCGGTTCGTCTTGCGAACCCAGTTGACCAGCGTTCGCCCCTCCGCGATGTAGGTCGTCAAGGCTTTTTCCGCGTAAACGTCCAGTCCGGCGCGGACGGCGTTGATTCCCGCGATGGTTCGGCAATGATCTTGCGTCACGACAAAGGCAACATCGAGTTTTTCCTTGTCGTACATTTCCAAATCGCTGGCGTAGGTCTTCCAATCGGACTCGTCTTGGATGAGTCCTTCCTCCTTTTTCTTTTTCAGGCAATCGAGCATCTTGCCGCGATTGAAGTCGCTGACGGCGACGATTCGGCCTCGCTCCGACGGAATGTGGTTCATCAACTGCCGGGCGCGCCCGCCGACGCCGACAAAGCCGATGATGATCCGTTCATTCGCCCCGGGCTTGCCGTCCCGAGCAAAAACGGTTCGGGGAATGAAGGTCGGTACCGCAATGGTCAGCACGGTCGCCTGGCTAAGAAATCGACGCCGGGAATTTTTCGTGTGTTCGAGCATCGTTGAGAAAAAGAGAAAAGTTGAAACGTATGAAAACCGCAGAAACCGTAGAAACAGAACCGCTGGATCAGCGACTCCGATCATTTTGACGTTTTCTCGACCGAAAAACAAGACAGTCGACAAAACAGGCTCGAATATCCGGGTCGCAGGGATCTTATCGACTCAACAACCTTGGAAAGTCTTGCGGATCAGAGAAAATTTCCGACCCGACCGCGAATCCTAACCTAATGTATACTGCCCACGAAAAGAATTTCCTTCATCATTCCAGCGGGTGCAACGTGTTTTTGACCTTCTCTCGAACAATCGGAGCCCTGTTGACCGTGAGCGTCCTGCTCAGCGGCGTCGGATGCAATACGCTTCCGAACAGCGGTATCGATCCGTCTGGAGAGCGGTTGTTTGCCAATTCGCCGCTTCAAGCGTTAAATCCGGCGAACTGTGAACTTTTCAATCGTCGAAACCGTTCGACCAGTACGCCGTCGACAACCGTCGCAACGCCGGTTCCGGCTCCGGCAACGACTTATCAAGGTTTGCCCGGTGATTTGGGGGCTTCGCAACCGGGTTCTTCGGCGTCTCCGTACGGTTCCACGGCAACCGCGATGACTCCCGGCGGAAGGGGCGTCAACACGGCCCTAATCGCCTCACCGAACGCCGGTCCCCAACCGGTCTTTTCGGACACGGGGGGATACGCCTTACCGACGGAACCGATTACCGGTCCGGCGGTCGTCATGACGCCTCGGGAACAGATCGCCCCGGTCGGCAGCGAAGTCGTCCTGATTTCGAGCTATCTCGGCAACAAGGATCGGCTCATCACGAACGAGAAAATCGAATGGTCGCTGGAAGGGTCCGGCACGATTCTCAAGTTCGACGAGGGCTCCTGCTGCGATCCCTTGCATTGTGATTTCGTCAAGGCGAAAAAGGTCAGCGAACGCTTTGCGATCACGAAAACGAGCCAACTGTTCCAGAATTTGGATCGGGGAACGGCGGACACGAAGGACGATATCCATTTGCTGAAGGGGCAAACTTGGATTTCGGTCAATTCGATGCGGGAGGGAACCTCGACGGTCACGGCGTTCGCTCCGTCGATGAAAGACTGGTCGAAGCGAACCGATTTCGGCGTGATTCATTGGGTCGACGCCCAATGGGTGTTGCCGACGCTTCCGATCGCTCCGGTCGGCGACCAACGAATCCTGACGACGGTCGTGTTGCGGCAGACGAACGGCCAACCCCGGGTCGGTTGGATTGTCCGGTATGAACTGCTCAATGGTCCGGCCGGTGGTTTCGGCCCATCCCGAGCGCAAATTGAAGAAGTTGCAACGGATCTTAACGGCCGAGCGACGATTACGCTGTCGCAAACGGCGCCGGTTGCCGGAACGAACACGATCGCGGTTCGGATCATTCGACCGGCGGGGATCGACGGTTCGGACCGTCGCGTCACGGTCGGCAACGAGACGATCCGACAAACTTGGGCGGGCAACCCCGGTGTGATCGTCCGCATGGAGGGACCGCCGAACAGCAAGATCAACCAGGATATTCCGTATACGATTACGGCGTCGAACGACAATCCGGCAACGGCCAACGGCGTGATCAGCCTGACGATTCCGCCGGCGGCGACCTTCGTTCGGGCCGTTCCGCAGCCGATTGTTCAGCCGTTGGGCCAAGGCACGCTGTTGCAATGGAACACGTCGATTCCGCCGAACGGAGCGTCGACGATCAGTTTGGTACTTCGGCAAACCACGGCGGGAACCCTGTCGATCAGTTATCCGATGTTCCATCCGCAGGCGGTCGCTGTTCAAGCGGCTCCACCGACAACATTCGTTCCGCCAACGGCCGTTCCGTCGACGCCGGTTGTTTCGCCGTTGCCGTCGATTCCGACTCCTCCGCCGCCGAGCAACATGGGTTCGATCGGTTCCGGAGCGAAGGTCTTCGGTTCGGGAACTTCTTCTACAGGAACGGGCGCCACGGTGTTTCCGGCGAAGGTCCGAATCAGCGTCGAGAAACGAGGCCGCGCCGTCCTCAACGCTCCGTGCAACATCGTGATGACGGTCGAAAACATCGGCAACGCGGAAGTTCGCAACGGCGTGTTTCAATTCAAACTGCCGCCGGAATACACCGACCGGTCCGACGCAAGTCTCGGACGAATCAAGTTGGACACGACGCAAGCGCCGGACGACGCCATGCAGGTTGTCGATCGGGACTACAATATCCAAATCACCCCGGCGATTCCGCTGCTGTTGGTCGGCCAGAAGAAAGAATATATCGTCGTGATGCCGACGATCACGGCTCGCGGCTACACGATGGCGTGCAGCATGCTCGTCAACGGCCAAGTCGTCGAACAGACGACGAAACAGATTCTGCCCGATTGACAACACGGCAATCAAGAGCCGGGACCTGCGGTCCCGGAGTTCCGCCAGAGCGCCCTAAGGGAGTCGAACCCTCAATTACAGCTTGGGAAGCTATCGTGTTGCCGCTACACTAAGGGCGCAAAATCGAGTATGATGGAAGTATATTCCATTTCGAACGAGAAAAAAAGCCCCCCTGAGAAGCCGTGACAAAAGAACCTTTACAAAGAGCCGGGGATGGAGGTGGTGCTCCACCGCAATCCCCGGATGATTTCCACGTAATGAGCCGCTTCGAGGAGGAGCTGGAGCGTCGAAAGCTGGACGCCTTGGCGGAGTTCGCGGCCGGAGCGGGACACGAGATCAACAATCCCTTGGCGATCATCGGCGGACACGCCCAGCGGCTGCTGCGGGAGACCGAGAACCCGGAACACCGTCGGCTCTTGGCGATTATCGGAGCCCAGGTCAAGCGGACCTACGAAATGATCGCCGACATTCGGCTCTTTGCGCGGCCGCCGAAGCCGGAGATTTGCCGCTTCGATCTGGTCGCGGACCTTCGGCGTCTGGTTGCGGAGCAAACGCCGCTCTTTCAGGACGCCGAGTTGAGCCTCGAATTTTCATCGGATTGCGACGTTTGGGAGATCGAGAGCGACCCGGTGCAGATTCATCTGGTGGTCGCGGCTCTTTGCGACAACGCTCGGGAAGCGGGCGGCAACGCTCGGATTTTACTGCGGGGAACAGAGATCATCGTCGAGGACGACGGCCCGGGTATTCCGGAAGAGATTCGTTCGTTGATCTTCGACCCATATTTTTCGGGTCGACAGGCGGGTCGCGGTCTCGGCTTCGGCTTGTCGAAGGCTTGGCGGATCATGCAGCAACTCGGCGGCTCGATCCGCTTGGAAAGCGGTAACGGCGTCCGCGCCGTCGTCTCGCTTTCTCTCCCCCATTTAGCCGGTACTCCGGCGCAATAGGGGAAAAAACACCGAGGATTCCCAAAATTGCGTTCCGATGTAAAATAGTGCGGAACAAGCCGTGTGAAATTCCATGCCGGAAATATCAGGCGGTCGAGCGATTCTCACCGTCATGACGCTTCGCTTCATTCCGGCTGTTGTTTTTCAACCTTTACCCCATAAAACTCCCATGGAAATGGACCAATTGGTCGCCCTGTGCAAGCGTCGTGGATTTTTGTTCCAATCGTCCGAAATCTACGGCGGACTCAACGGTTTTTGGGACTACGGTCCCCTCGGCGTGCTGCTCAAGAAGAACGTCAAGGACGCCTGGTGGAACGACATGGTGCAAGCGCACAACGAAATGATCGTTCCGCAGGGAGCGCCGTCGACTTACGAGATGACCGGACTCGACTGCACGATCATCATGCACCCGCAGATTTGGAAATGCAGCGGACATTACGACTTGTTCCACGATTACATGGTCGACTGCCGCGAGTCGAAAAAACGTTACAGGTTCGATCACGTCCGAGGCCGCTGGGTGACGGGCACGCCCCATTTAGCCGGTACTCCGGCTCCCCCGAAACGGGTTTTTGTCACGACGATGGAAACCGAGAACACGCAAACCGCTCTGGATGAAGTCGCACTGAAATTCTTCGGTCTCCGCAAAAAGGAAGCGGAAAAACTCCAATGGGAAGGCGATATTTTCCCGATCTCGAAGCTCGGCGACTTCAGCGACGTGTTGGGCCCCGACGCCAAACACCTCGGCACGTTGACGGCTCCGCGAGAATTCAACCTGATGTTCAAGACCGTGATCGGCGCCCTCGGCGACGACGACGACGCGGCGTTTTTACGTCCGGAAACCGCCCAGGGAATTTTCGTCAACTTCAAAAACGTCTGCGATTCCACCCGGGTCCGGGTTCCCTTCGGCATCGCCCAGGTCGGAAAGAGTTTCCGGAACGAAATCACGCCGCGCAACTTCACGTTCCGCAGCCGGGAATTCGAGCAGATGGAAATCGAGTTCTTCTGCCATCCGTCGCAGTCGGCGGAATGGTACCGATATTGGCGCGACCGCCGCTTCTCATGGTACACCGAGATGGGTCTGGCCGGAGAGCGATTACGGTTGCGCGAACACGACGCCGACGAATTGTCCCATTATTCCTGCGGCACGGCGGACATTGAATATCAGTTTCCGTTTTTGCCGCCGGGGGAATTCGGCGAGCTTGAAGGAATTGCTCACCGGGGCGACTTCGATTTGCGGTCCCACATGGAAGGGAAACTCGTGAAAGACGGCAACAATCTCGTCGTCGAAAAGAACGAACACGGCCAACCGAAACATCGCGGCTCCGGCAAAGATTTAACGTACTACGACGACTTGACGAAAGAACGCTTCACGCCGCACGTCATTGAGCCGTCGGCGGGAGCGGACCGTGCGACCTTGGCGTTTCTGTGCGAAGCGTATCAGGTCGACAAAGCGCCGGACGAAAAAGGGGAGATGCAAGAACGGGTCTATCTCAAGTTCAATCCGCGCATCGCTCCGATCAAGGCGGCGGTGTTTCCGTTGGTCAAGAAGGACGGCATGCCGGAAATTGCGTGCGAAATTTACGGCGAACTGAAAAAGTCGATGTCGGTCTTCTACGACGACAAGGGAGCGGTCGGTCGCCGTTATCGCCGTCAGGACGAAGTCGGCACGCCGTACTGCATCACGGTCGACGGCCAAACCGTCCAGGACGGTACCGTTACGATAAGGGACCGCGACACGCTGAAACAGGAACGGATCAAAAAAGACGATCTCCTCGCCGAACTGAACGGTCGTCTGTGCCGCTGACACTCAAGAGCCGGGGGTGTAGCGAAGCGTAGCCCCCGGATGGTCGACCTTTTCGAAAACGTCACGCATCCGGGGGCTACGGCGAGTACGCCTGCACCTCCGGCTCATGAAGAGGAACATCATCGCTAAATCATGAAACGTTTTTTCGAACTGCTCTTTCGGGGCCGGTTCTTCCTCATTCTCCAAATTGTCGTATCGAAAACGATTCCGGCACGCTGGCTCCGGTTGGGGAAGTCCGTGTATTTTCGGCTGGAACGGGAAAAACGACAAAACGTTGCGCAAGACCAAGCCCTGAAAATTCGATGCGGTACGGAAACCGACGTCGCCGACATCGTTCGCGATCTCTTCGGCGACGACGAATCCGTTCGGCTTTTCTTCGAGGATTTCTATCGCCGGGGAATCGAGCCGTGGTTCGCCGAGCGGAACGAAAAAGTCGTCGGCGTCGTTTGGCTCTACCGGGGACATTACGTCGCGCCGTGGCAGGGTTATGACGCTTACGTTCTCAGGCTGGAAGTCGAGCCGACGGCCCGGTTCATCGCCAATGTTTTCGTTGCGCCGGAATGTCGCGGCCAAGGAATTTTTCCGAAAATCGCCGAACGATTCCTTGTCGAATATTCGTCCGAGGAATTCTATACCTGCATCGACGAGGACAATTCCTCGTCGATCCGGGCGCACGAAAAAATCGGTTTCCGTCGTTGCGGAGCGACGTATTACCTCCAACTGTTCGGTCGAACCCGAGCCGTGTTCGTTCCGCGGCGCGGCCGAACGAGAACGTTCCTGATGCCTCGAAGCGAAACCGTTTCCGCCGTTTTATCGTATTGGGAAGATAAATAATGCAAACACGAATTATCCATTCCGAAAACGAACTGCTTCCGCTCCGGGACTCCTGGAACGCGTTGATCAAAAACCGTCCGGAAAACGACATGCCGTTTTTTTCCTGGGACTGGTTTTATTGTTCCTTCCGGCATTTCGGCGAACCGGAAGGCCGGGAACCCGCCGTCGTCGTCGTGGAAGACGCCGACCGACTTCTCGGCGTCCTGCCGCTCGTTCGAGGAAAACGAAAATCCTCGGGAATCAACTACCGGACGTTTGAATTTTGCAACGCAGGAACCGCTCCGCGCCATTCCGCTTACGTCGATGCTTCAGTCGAACACGAAGCTGTTTTTTCGGCGATCCGGGATCGATTGTTCACGGAACGAAAACTCTGGGACATGCTGGAATTTTCGAACGTCGCGGAAACGGCGGCGTTCCACGACTTTTGGTTGGCCGACAATCCGGGAAAATCGTTCGGATTAATTCGACTGCGAGGATTTTCCGCTCCGTTTATCGAACGACCGGGAAAAACCTTCGCCGATTACCTCGGCTCGCTGGCCGGGCCGACGCGGAAGGACATCCAGCGGCATCTGAAGCGTTTCAAGGATTTCGGTGACGCCAAGCAGGTTCGCTTTTTCGACAAACCGGAGCAGGTTGCCGAGGGGTTGGAATTTCTGTTCGAAGTTCATCGCAAGAGTTGGAAAGGGGAATTCGTCAACCAGCATTATCCCGCTTTTTATCGGGATCTCACGCCGGCGCTCGTCGAGCGGGGAGAAGCGTTCCTCGCGGCTGCCCTGTTGGAAGGCAA
This sequence comes from Thermoguttaceae bacterium, assembly GCA_031548665.1. Lineage (GTDB taxonomy): Bacteria > Planctomycetota > Planctomycetia > Pirellulales > Thermoguttaceae > WRKP01. The sequence continues at coordinate 37,031 of JAVBQW010000034.1, read as the reverse complement.
ACCGATTTCCGCCGGATACGTGCTGCAAAACGGCGACACGTATTTCTCGCTGATCAACGATCACGACATCCAATTCCGCGATCTCGCTCCGGGAACGATGCTTTTCGTTCACGAAATGGATCGCCTGATCGACGGCGGTCGAAAACGTTTCGATTTTTGTGGCACGGCGTACGATTACAAGGAAAAACTGGCGAACAACAAGACGGAGCACTCCACGTTCCAAATTTTCCACGGCGGCTGGAAGTCGCGTTTCCTCTTTTCGGCGAAAACGAAATGGTTGCCGTTGCTGAGAAAAATCCTGAAAAAACCGCAACCGGACGACGTGATTTCGGTTGCGCCGTACTAACTCCCATGAACTTCAAAAAAACGATCAAAAAGCTGTTGTTGCGGATCGGCGTCTTGCGTTTGCGGCAAGCGTTTCGGCCGACGACTGCGGTTGTTCTGGCGTATCACTCCGTTTCCCGTGATCGGCGGGGACAAGCGTTTTGCGTCAATCCCGGCATCACGACGGAAGCGGAACGGTTCCGCGACCAGATGAAATTGTTGCGACAACATTATCGGCCGATCACATTGGACGACATCGCGGCTTGGCTTCGAGACGGAAAACCGCTGCCGCGACGCGGCGTCGCCGTGACGTTCGACGACGGTTTCGCCGACAACGCGGAAGTCGCCGCCCCGATCATGGAGGAATCCGGAATTTACGGAGCGTTTTATCTGACGGTCGATTCAGTTGCGCAACAGGAACTTCCCTGGTTCTGCCGGGTCGAATATCTTTTTCGTCGGGCCGAACGGGAAAAGAGAATCCTCCGATCGCCGGACGACAGCGAACAATGGAAAATGGACGATCCGGCTCAATATCGGGCGGCCTATGTTCGGTGGGCTTATCCCTGTGCCCGACTTTCCGGCGACGGACAGCGGAAACATCTTGAGTCCGTTGAAACTCTTTTCGGAGATCGGCTCGATTCGGCAACCGCTCCGCGCATGATGACGTTCGAACAAGCGCGTGAGTTGCGTCGACGCGGGCACATCGTCGGGAATCACACCCTGTCGCACGCCAACATGGCTCACGTTTCGCCGGAAGACCTGCGGCGGGAAATCGTCGGGGCCGACGAAATTCTCTCGAAGGAACTCGGTGAAAAGGTCGAACACTTCTCGTATCCTCATCCCTGCCTCCAACCGCAATGGAACGAAGCGTCGCTCGCCTTGACGGAAGAACTCGGCTACCGGACGGCCGTTCTGACGCAACACGGAACCGTTACGAAAAAAACGCCGCCCCTGTCGATTCCCCGGCTTTGTCTTTCCGATCCCGATTTGGACGCCTTCCGCTGGAAACTGGAAACCGCCCTGGCGGGGATCGAAACGTGAACGCCGCTGAGTTGCCGGACCGACGGCGAGACGATATAATTCGATGGTCGATTTGAATATGTTTTGGCGCCGGAGTACCGGCTAAATGGATAACACACCATGTTACGATATCTCGTTCCGTTTCATCCGAAGCGGCATCCACATTTTTTCACGGACGTTCTCGTCATCGGCGGCGGTTCGGCCGGACTCCGGGCGGCGCTGGCCGTCGATCCGGATTTGCAGGTCCTCGTGATCTGCAAGGCCGGACTCACGAACTCCAACAGCGTCAACGCCCAGGGCGGCATCGCCACCGTTTGGGCGACGACCGACACGCTGGAAGAGCACATCGAGGACACGCTGGTCGCCGGCGGCGAACTCTGTGATCGCGCCGTCGTCGAACACGTCGTCCGAAAGGGCCCGGAGGAAATCCGCTGGTTGATCGAGACCGGTACGAAATTCGACAAGACGTCCGGCGGCGACATCCTGCTCGGTCGGGAAGGCGGACACCGCAGCGACCGGATTCTCCATGCCAACGGCGACTCCACGGGCCGGGAAATCATGCGGGCGCTGATCGACGAAGTTCAAAAACGTCCGAATATTCGGATCTGGGAGAATACGTTTGCGCTGGACCTGTTGACTTCCGGCGACCGTTGCCGGGGCGCGATCGTTTATTGGAAAAAGCACGACGAACGGGAACTCGTTTGGGCGAAACAAACAATTCTCGCAACCGGCGGCATCGGCCAAATTTATCGGGAAACGACGAATCCCGAGGTCGCGACCGGCGACGGCATCGCCATGGCGGAACGGGCCGGAGCGCAAATTCGGGACATGGAATTCGTGCAATTTCATCCCACGGTGCTTTACATCGCCGGCAGCAGCCGCAGTTTGATCAGCGAAGCGATGCGCGGCGAAGGGGCGAAGCTCGTCGACCGGCGCGGTTATCGTTTCATGCCGGACTACGATTCCCGGGGCGAACTGGCGCCACGCGACGTCGTCAGCCGGGCGATCACGCAGCACATGGAGAAGACGAATTCGTCGAACGTGTTCCTCGACCTGACGCATAAACCGGCGGACTGGATTTACGCACGGTTTCCCGGCATCGCGGCGACCTGTAAGCATTTCGGTATCGACATCGCCAAGGAAAAAATTCCCGTACGGCCCGGCGCCCATTATTCGATGGGCGGCGTCGTCGTCGACCTCGACGGTCGAACCTCGCTGAGCGGTTTGTGGGCCGCCGGCGAAGTGTCGAGCACCGGCCTGCACGGAGCGAACCGCTTGGCGTCGAACAGTTTGCTCGAAGCGCTCGTCTACGGCGAATCGGCGGGCCGTCTCGCTTCCGCGGTCGCCAACATGATGACGAACGATTATCAAGTCGATCCGATTGAAAACAAACCGCTGCCGCCGCTGGACGTCGCCCGGCAGTCGTTCGGCTCGCTGATCGACCTGAACGATATTCGGAACGCCCTGAAAAGCTTGCTTTGGCGGAACGCCGGCGTCGTCCGTAGCGAAACGGGCCTCAACGACGCCCTGTCGGACATCGAAAGCTGGTCGCGCTACGTGTTGGCCCGGCAGTTCAACTCCGCCGATGGCTGGGAACTGCAAAACATGCTGGACGTCGCCAAACTGGTCCTCGAAGGCGCTCTCAAACGCCGGGAAACACGCGGTTCCCATAATCGGAGCGATTTTCCCGAAACGGCGGCCCAAGCCGAACATTCGTTGAATCGGTGATTTTTCGAGCTTCCGCGCCGCAGGCGACGCGATTAACGATCCTTTCAACTTTTTTCTTCCATGTCTTTTCTTGATGTTTGCGAAACGGCGGCCCGAACCGCAGGACGAATCCTGCGGGACATGCTCGGGAAAATTACGGTCCGACATAAAAAGAATCCCTTCGATCTGTTAACGGAAGCCGATCTCGCGGCGCAGCGGGCGATCGAGTCGATCGTCCTGGGAGAATTTCCGGAACACCAATTCGTCGGCGAAGAAGGTTGTTCCGATTGTTCCGGCAAGAATTCCGAATATCGCTGGATCGTCGATCCCTTGGACGGAACGACGAATTTCGTTCACGGTTTGCCCCTGTTCGCGACGTCCATCGCGTTGGCGAAGGGCGACGAGTTGCTCTGCGGCGTCGTCTACAATCCGATGACGGAGGAGTTTTATTCGGCGGAATTGGGACGCGGCGCGTATCTGAACGGCGAACGGATTCGAACCAGTTCCGTGAAAACATTGGGCGAGTCGCTGGTCGCGGTCGGTTTTCCGACGCTCACCCAATCGGATTCGCCGGATCTCGTTTCGTTTTTGAAGGCGGTTCCCGTGTCGCAGGCGATTCGACGAACGGGTTCGACGGCGTTGAATCTGGCGTTCGTCGCGGCGGGACGCTTCGACACGATGTGGGGCTTCACCCCCCATCCTTGGGACGTCGCGGCCGGGGCGCTGCTTGTCCGGGAAGCCGGCGGAACCGTGACTCGCCCCGACGGAACGCCGCTTCGGTTGGAAGAACCGTCGTCGATTTGCGTCTCGGCCAATCCGACGCTCCACGCCGACGTGTTGCAGCTGCTCAGTATCGGGCTTTCGCCAGAAAACAAACCGCCAACTTTTGAGTGAAAGGGACAAGCAAGATACGTTTCATCAAACGGCTGCATCTCTCCCACCCTCTCCCTCTCCCACTCTTTCACCTCTCCGTTTTCGGCATGAAACTTTCCGGCGAAAGCCGAAGCCCTATGTCAACACGCCCCAATACTCCATGAAACATTTTTTTTCATTATTCCTCGTTCCATTTTTTTTGTTCGTCGCAACCTCGCTCTTCGGAGCCGGAACGTCGATTTCCGATCGGCCGAACATCGTGTTCATCCTGGCGGACGACCTTGGATACGGCGACCTCGGTTGTTACGGTCAGCAGAAGATCAAGACGCCGGTCATCGACCGTTTGGCGAAAGAGGGAATTCGCTTCACACGACATTATTCGGGAAACAACGTTTGCGCTCCGTCCCGGGCCGTTCTGATGACGGGCCTGCATCCCGGACACTGTCCGATTCGCGACAACAAGGAAGTCAAGCCGGAAGGACAGTTTCCGCTGCCGCCGCGGGCGACGACGCTGATCGGCGAGCTGAAAAAACACGGTTACGTTGCGGGGGCCTTCGGAAAATGGGGCCTCGGCGCTCCCGATTCGGACAGCACGCCGTTGAAATTCGGCTTCGATCGTTTCTATGGATATAATTGTCAGCGACAGGCCCATACGTATTATCCGGAATATCTTTGGGACAACGACCGAAAAGTCGTCGTCAACGAACGACCGATACCGGCTCACGCCAAGCTTGATGGAGGAAAAGATCCGAGCAATCCGCAGTCTTACGAACAATTCAAGGGCGAAAACTACAGCGCCGACCTGATCGCCGCCGAACTGAGAAAATTCGTCGACCAAAACGCGGAAAAACCGTTTTTCGTCTACTGGGCGACGACAGTTCCGCACCTCGCCTTGCAGGTTCCGGACGATTCGCTGAAAGAATATCAAGGTCTGTGGGAAGATCCTCCCTATGAAGGAAATCGGGGTTATACGCCGCAGTTGACGCCTCGGGCAGCTTACGCCGCCATGGTTTCCCGTCTGGATCGCGAAGTCGGTCGGCTCGTCGAACTGCTCAAGGAAAAGGGACTCCTCGAAAAAACCCTGATCGTTTTTACGAGCGACAACGGACCGCCCGGCGAACGATCGGGAGGAACGGATTGCGACTTTTTCAACTCCAACGGCAGCCTCCGTGGTCGCAAGGGAAGTATGTACGAAGGCGGAATTCGGATTCCGTGCGTCGTTTCCTGGAAGGGCCAAATCAAGCCGGAAAGCGTTTCGGACAACATCACCGGATTCGAAGATTGGCTGCCGACCCTGCTTGAACTCGCCAACGGCGGAACGCCGTCCGTTTCATGCGATGGAATCAGCCTGCTTCCCTTGCTCCGTGGCGAGCCGGAGAAGAGCGACAGGCCGTTCCGACACCAACTCTACCGGGAGATGACCGGATACGGCGCGCAGCAGACCGTCATGGTCGACGACTGGAAAGCGGTCCGGGTCGATATGAGAGCGGCGAAAAAAGCCGGAAAAACGATCGACGACGTCAAAGTCGAACTGTACGACTTGAAAGCCGATCCTTGCGAAACGACGGACGTTGCCGCCAAGCATCCTGAAAAGGTTACGGAATTACTGAAGTTGATGAAACGGGATCACGTTCCGTCCACCGATTTTCCCATGCCGTTGTTGGACGACTGATTTATACGATATCAAGTCGTTTCGGCGAAACTCCCAACCACGGCCGGAAGGAAGGCGTACTCGCCGAACTGACGGAGAATCCCCCTCGTCAACTTTGGCGGTTTGAAGCAAATTCCTCTTGACTTTTTCAATGTGTGAACGATACTGGGAGTTCGAGTCCGTGTATATGCTCTATCATTGTATTCTAGGAGAATTGAGTTAATGAAAAATTTAAGTGTTAATCTGAGGGGAGAGGCCGGTCTCGCTAAATTCGTCGGCTTCACGCTCGTGGAGCTTCTCGTCGTGATTGCCATCATCGGCGTCTTGATCGCGCTGCTTTTGCCCGCCGTGCAAGCGGCTCGTGAAGCAGCGAGACGCTCCGACTGCACGAGCCGAATGCGACAAATCGCGCTTGCCTCCCATAATTATCACGATACAAACGACTGTTTTCCCGCCGGCGCCGTCAAAGCGACTCTTACCGGAGGAGGAACCACGGCGATCACGAACTGTCGCTCCGTTTGGGGAATCGCCTTGTTGCCGTATCTCGAACAAAACATGTTGTACGAGAATTATGTCCATACCCTGGATCCATACAGTACGTCTATTTGGGGAGGACTGTCGATGAGCAATCAACAAATTGTTCAAACGTATATTCCGACCTATGTTTGTCCCTCCGATTTAGTTCAGGAAAAAACGCAGCCCGACATGTCCGGCAACATTTTGGCCGTCGGTTCGTATCGGGGAATCGGCGGTCGACTCGTTTCGGTGACGTCGACGGCATACTGGGATAGTAATGATCTGTGTCTCGGCGCCGCCTACAGTACCAGCCGGGGAATTTTCCATTGGGTCGGATCGACTCCAGGGTATACGGGAATGCTCAATTTCGAGTCCTTTTCCTCGGTTGCCGATGGAACGAGTAACGCGTCAATGTTTACCGAGCATCACCGCGTGGAAGCTCAGCCGGTCCGTGGAACATTTTGGGGAGGAATTCCCGCCTCGCATGTCGTCACGGTGCATACGGGCCACGCATCGAGCAACGCGTTCATGAACGTCACCAACTGGCAGCGTTGTACCGCTCTCGCCCAATCGCTCGGTTACACAGCCAGTAACGACATCTATCTTTGTGGTCGCAGTGCCGGTGGTTATCATCCCGCTGGACTAAACGTCGCCTTGGCCGACGCTTCCGTGCGATTCGTCTCGAGTAAAATCGGCGGCACCGTCTGGGGAGATTTTGCCGCAATCGCTTCCGGCAACCAGAAAGAGGAGTTGAAATAAGGCTTCCGTTGAAAACGTAATAGCCGGAAGGGAGGCGTACTCGCCGGACTGACGGGGAAGACGACTTGATCTTCGCCGACATTTCAGCGATAATTCGTCCGTTACGTCTTTTTGAACTCACGCTTCGCGGCTGAAACGCAAGCGGTTTTTTAACTCATTACAGGCTCATTCCAACGTTATGCGCATTCTTCTTCCGATTTTGTTCGTTTTCGTTTTTCTCGGTTCGGCGTTTGCGGAACCTCCGAAACAGGTTTCCGGCATCTATCCGCATCTGGCGATGTTCAACAACGAAGCGGAATGCGGAACCGGCGCCGTCGTTCCCTGGGCGGGATCCCTTTGGGCCTTGACCTATGGTCCCCATTCTCCGCACGGATCCAGCGACAAATTCTACGAAATCACACCGGATCTGAAACAAATCATCCGCGAGGAATCCGTCGGCGGAACTCACGCCAACCGCATGATCCACAAGGAATCCGAACAGCTCGTCATCGGACCGTATTTCGTCGACAAGGACCGCAACGTCCGCGTGGTGTCACCGAAAATCATGCCGGGCCGCCTCACCGGCAACGCCCGACACCTGAGCGACCCGGCGGGAAAAGTCTATTTCACGACGATGGAAGAAGGACTTTACGAAGTCGACGTCAAAACACTCGCCGTCAAGAATTTCATCAAGGACGGTAATCCGATCAAAAAGGGATACACCGAAGAAAGCGGAATTTCGACACTCAATTCGAAGCTTCCCGGCTATCACGGCAAGGGAACGTTTTCCGGTCAAGGCCGCGTCGTCTACGCCAACAACGGCGACCAGGGACCGCGAGTTCTCTTCGATCCAACCGTCGACAGCGGAGCGATCGGCGAATGGGGAAGTTCCAGCGATTGGCAACTCGTTCGTCGCAACCAGTTCACGGAAGTCTCCGGACCGGGCGGAATTTCCGGCAACGAGAATCCGGACAAGGATCCGATCTGGAGCATCGGATGGGATTTCCGTTCGCTGATTCTCATGGTACTCGATGACGGAAAATGGACCGCGTACCGCTTGCCGAAAACGTCGCATGCTTACGACGGCGCCCACGGTTGGCATACCGAATGGCCGCGTATTCGGGAAATTGGAGAGGGAGACAACCTCCTCATGACGATGCACGGAGCGTTCTGGAAGTTCCCGAAGAATTTTTCGAGCAAAAATTCCGGCGGCATCCAACAACGCAGCACGTATCTGAAAGTGATCGGCGATTTTTGCAACTGGAACGGCCGAATCGTTTGCGGTTGCGATGACAGCGCGAAGTCGGAATTTTCGAACAGACGCAAAGTCAAAGGAAATCTGAGCGGACCGGGACAGTCGCAGTCGAATCTCTGGTTTCTCGAACCGGCACAGCTCGACCAATTCGGTCCCCGACTCGGTCGCGGAGCCGTTTGGATGAACGACGACGTTCCTGCCGGACAATATTCCGAACCGTTTTGGATCGGCGACGGAAATTTCGAACACCGAACGCTGTATCTGAAACACGATGCGACCGCCCCCGTGGAAATCGCCGTGGAAATCGACGAAAAGGGAACCGGCGAATGGAAAAATGCCGGTTCGATCAAGACGCCGAACACCACGATATTCCAACCGAATTACCACGGCGTTTGGGTCCGATTCAAACCGGCGCAGGACCTGAAGAACGCAACGGCGATGTTTCAATATCGAGACGCCGACAAGCGTTCCACGACGCCGGACAAAAAATTCGACGGACTTGCCAAGCTCGACGACACGAAAGTCAGCGGCGGCGCGATGCTGGCTCGCGGCGGCGACTTCAAGACGTTGCGCTGCATCATGAACGACGAGAACGGGTTGCTCGGCGTTTACGATCTGGACGGCGAACTGAAGTTGAAGAAAGCCGACGATCCGAACGGGCTGAAATATACGTCCGAAAAGGGCGCGATTCCCGAGAACGTGATCACGGTCGACGACGCCTCGGTGCTTGTCGTCGACGACAAGGGAAAGCGTTGGCGTTTGCCGAAAGGGGATGTTAAACGGGACAAAAACGGTCCGCTCGGCGACGAACGGATTTGCCGCGAAGTCAGCACGGAACGGGATTTATTCCACGCTCACGGAACGTTTTACGAACTCCCGGCCGAAAATTCCGGCGGCTTCGAAAAGATTCGTCCCGTTGCGTCGCATCCGTACCGAATCAAGGATTTCGCCTCGTTTCGCGGTATGATGGTGATTAACGGTATCCCAACCGATGTCGCCGACGGCAACCCGCATATCGTCAAGAGCGACGACGGCAAATGCGCCGTCTGGTGCGGCGTGATCGACGATCTCTGGTCTCTCGGCAAAGTTCGCGGCGTCGGCGGTCCGTGGAAGAACGCCGTTGTCGAAGCCGGTGTTCCGTCCGATCCGTATTTGATGACCGGATACGACAAAAAATCCGTTGCGCTTTCCCACGACGCCAAGGAAACCGTCGAATTCCGGATCGAACTCGACGTCTGCGGCAACGGACAATGGGCGACTTGGCAAAAAATTTCCGTTGCGCCGGACAAGATCGAAAAACTCGATATTCCGGTCGACGCCTATTGGGTGCGGCTCGTGTCGGACAAAAACGTCACGGCAACCGCGACGTTCGTGTACGAATAAAACTTCACGGTCCTTTTGCCGAAAGCCCTTTCCATGAAACCGACCGACATTCAGTTGACCGGCGTTCGTTGTTCGACGCAGTCCTTCGACTATCGAAGTCCGATGAAATTCGGAGGCCGTGTCGTCCGGGACGTTACGCTGCTTGATGTCGTCGTCGATGTCCGGACCCGGAACGGCCGGACCGGACAGGGTTTCGGTTCCATGACGATGGGAAACATCTGGGCCTGGCCCGGCGGCAAGACGGATCCGCGGCAGTCGCTCGAAACGATGATCGCCTTCGGCAAGGAAGTCGTTCGAGAAGCCAACGGTTTCAAGGAATTCGGGCATCCGTTGGAATTGATGCACGAATTTTCGAATTGCCATGTTCCGATCGCCGAACGTCTCGCGCCGGATCGGCAGTCGGAAAAAATCCCCAAGCTCGCGCAACTCGTCGCCGCCAGTCCGCTGGACGCCGCCGTGTTCGACGCCTACGGCCAAACCTTGGGACAAAACGTCTACAATCTGTTGTCGGAGGAATACTGCAACAGGGACCTCGGATTCTATCTCGGCGACGAGTTCCGGGGCGAATACCTCGATCGGTACACGTTGCGAAAACCGAAGGCCCGGATGCCGCTCTATCACCTCGTCGGCGCGTTGGACCCGTTGACGGCGGCCGAGGTCGCCCAACCGCTGAACGACGGGCTGCCGGAGCATTTCGGTCAATGGATCGCCTTCAACGGCTTGACGCATATCAAGATCAAACTGAACGGCGACGACCTCGATTGGGACGTCCGGCGGGTCCTCTCCATTGATCGCGTCGCCGAAGAGGAACAAACGAAACGCGGTTGCAAAGCCTGGTTTTACTCGGCCGACTTCAACGAACGTTGCGCTAACGTCGAATACGTGTTGGCGTTTCTTCGCCGAATCGAGGAAAAATCTCCGGCGGCGATTCAGCGACTCCAATACATCGAGCAGCCGACGAACCGGGATCTCCGGGCGTTTCCGGAAAACAAAATGCAACGAGCCGCCGCGATCAAACCCGTGGTGATCGACGAATCGCTGATCGACTTCGAATCGCTGCTGCTCAGCCGCGAGATGGGATACTCCGGCGTCGCCCTGAAAGCCTGCAAAGGGCAGAGCGAAGCACTCCTGATGGGCGCGGCGGCGCAGAAATTCAAGATGTTCCTTTGCGTCCAGGATTTGACCTGCGTCGGTGCGTCGTTCCTCCATTCGGCGACGCTGTCCGCGAGAATTCCGACCGTTGCGGCGATTGAGGGCAACGGTCGACAATATTGTCCGGCCGCGAACGCCGGTTGGGCTGAAAAATATCCGTCCATGTTCACGGTCCGCGACGGAACGCTCGGAACCGACGCCCTCGACGGTCCCGGCTTGGGATATTCCGTATTAGGCAGTCGCTAGAAAATACTCGGCCTAAACGGAAGGGTGAGAGAGTGAAAGAGTGAGAGAGTGAAGGAGACGCAAGCGATGATCATATCACGACTTGTATTTTCTCTTTCACTCTTTCACTTTCCACTCTTTCACTCCATTGTTTGCCGGTTTATTTCTGGCGAAGGCCTTATACTGCGAAACGGCATTCGGCTGACATTCTTGCACGGGAGCAACGAATTCGGCCGAGGAACACCTTCTTTTTCGTGCTGCTGACTCGACATTTTTGGAAAAGTTTTTTCGTTTCGCTTTTTTTTCGCAAAGACAAATATTGCCTTTTCGCCCGTCTTTCATCGGCGCCGCGGATGTCGTAGAATGGGGGCGTTCTTTTTTCCGTTCCCCTCACCCGGAGTAGACGACATGCAACAACGATTTTTCCATGCTACGCTTTTTACACTGTTTCTTTCCGCTTGCCTGACGAGCGCGACGGCGTTCGCCGAGGTTCGTCTGCCGCAAATCTTTTCTTCCAACATGGTTCTCCAACGGGATATGAAAGTTCCCGTTTGGGGTTGGGCCGACGCCGGTGAAAAGATCACCGTTTCCGTTTGCGGTCAGACCAAGTCGACCGAAACCGGCGCCGACGGTCGCTGGAAGCTCGAACTCGATCCGCTGACCGCTGGCGGCCCCTTCACAATGACCGTCAAGGGCAAAAACGAGATCCCGCTCGACAACGTACTCGTCGGCGATCTCTGGCTCTGCTCCGGACAGTCCAATATGGAATGGAGCCTTTCCCGTTCCGACGGCGGCAAAGAAGAAGTTGAAAAGTCCGCGAATCCAAACATCCGACTCTTTCAGGTCGACAAGGCGTGGAAGACCTCGCCGCAGGATACGTTGCCGACCAAAGGTTGGGTCGAATGCGGACCGGAAACGACACCAGGATTCTCCGGCGTCGGATATTTTTTCGGCAAAAAGCTGAACGCCGACCTGAACGTTCCGATCGGTCTGATCAATTCGTCGTGGGGCGGTACCCGGATCGAACCGTGGACGACGCCCGGCGGCTTCCAACAGGTTTCGACGCTCTCGAACATCTCGGAAGAACTCGCGGCCAAGGATCCGTCGAGCGCATCGCATAAAAAATTGGTTGCGCAGACCCTGAAAGATTATCGGGATTGGATCGCGGCGACGGAAAAAAATCTCTCCGACAGCGAACCGGTCGTTCCGCCGCCGACCTTCCCGACGATGCTCGTTCCGTTCGACAGCCATCAAAAGCCCACCGTGCTGCACAACGCGATGGTCAACCCGTTCGTTCCGCTGGCGATGAAGGGCGCGATCTGGTATCAGGGCGAAAGCAATCGCGGCGAAGGAATGCTCTACGCCGAAAAGATGAAAGCGCTGATCGCCGGCTGGCGAACCGCGTTCAATAATCCGGAACTCGGCTTTTACTTTGCGCAACTTGCCCCGTTTACGTACGGCGGCGACCCGGTTGCCCTGCCGTTAATTTGGGAAGCGCAGGCCGCCGTCGAAAAGGCGCTGCCGTACACCGGCATGGCTGTGATCAACGACGTCGGTAATCTCAAGGACATTCATCCGACGAACAAGAAAACGGTCGGCGAACGGCTCGCGCTCCTCGCCGAAAATCGAACTTACGGCAAATCGGACGTCGTCTGTGCTTCGCCGGAACTCGACTCGATGAGCGTCGACGAGAACACGATGGTCCTCAAGATGAAAAACGCGAAGGAATTGAAAACCCGGGACGGAAAAACTCCCGATTGGTTCGAAATCGCCGGCGCCGACGGCGTGTTCAAGAAGGCCGACGTCAAGATCAATGGAACGACCATGCTCCTGACGAATCCCACCGTTTCGAAACCGTACGCCATGCGGTTCGCCTGGGATCAATTGGCCGAGCCGAATTTGCAAAACGAAGCCGGTCTGCCGCTCGGAGCGTTCCGCGCCGGTGAGATTCCGGAACGCGGTCAATTCGACACGCTGGTTCCCGACGCCAAAAAATTCAAGTTGCTATACAGCTTCGACCCGACCAAACCGGCGTTGACCGACGGCAACACCCGGATCGTCTATACGACGGACAAGAGCAAGGAAATCGTCGGCAAAGTCAAACGAGTCGGGTATTTCCTCTATCTCCAAAAGAAAGGCTCGAACGAACCTCAGTTCGTGTTCGTCACGTTGCCGCCGACGAATTCCGAGCTTTCGAAACTCGGCGTCCCAACCAAAGCGACCGGCGTCCGATTGCAACAGAAAGTCGCCGACGTCAGCGTCGTCTCGAACGTTTCCGGCGTCGAAACCGGAACCTTCGCCGACGGCTGCAACATCGAATTCTGGGACTGCAATTACGGTCCGAAAAACACGACGGGAATCCCCGGAGCGTCGGAAGAATTTTATGATTTCGGCGACGAACTCTCGGGAGGCAACTCGCCGGGTTACGGCTCGATGCAGATTCACAACTTCGCCAAGAAGCAAACGATCTTCGCGTTCAACAACTTCGGAGCCGGAGCGGGCTGCGATGTGGGAATCGGTAACAATTTGAAAGGTCCCCAACTCGACTGGACCTTCAGTCATTCCGCCGACCAATACGACGGCGGACAGTTTTTGATCCTCGTCGAAATGGAATGAGGATCGTGATTCGTGTCCGTCATCCCCGCGAAGGCGGGGATGACGATATTTGTCGGTCAGCCGGAGTTTCCATGGACTTCAAGAGCGTCATCTGCCGGTTCGTTCCGTTGCTGGACGTCGTCCTCATGATGTTGGGCGTTCTCGTCTTCGTCATGGCGTTCGCGCAGGTCAAGCAGCAGGAAAAAGAACGGTTCGCGGAAACGACGGCCCGACTCGAAACGCCGGAAGACGATCCGGAACTCGTTTACCAACGGGTTCTGGCGAACCAACTGATCCGGGGGCTGACGCTGGTCTATGCCGAGACCGCAAAGGGATCGAACTTCGATAAATGCTTCCTGCTCGACGTTGACGGCAAACCGAGAAAGGAAATTTCATTGACCACGACGCCGCATCCCAGCGACGTTCCGGAAATCACGCCCGGAATGACCGTCGTCCTCCTGATCAGCGGCGCCGGATTCGACAGTCGCTGGACCCGAAAACGAATCGAAAACATCGAAAAAACGTTCGAAGTCCGCATCGTACCGCTGTATAATATCGATTTGCGATTTTAAAAATACAAGCCGGAATGAAGCGAAGCGTAATGACGGGAGGAGTCCTTCAACCGTCATTACGTCGGCCGAAAAATTAAACACGGCGACTCCATTCCGGCTTTTATTGTACCTCCGATGAACAAAAACGTTCCTCCGCCCGAGCCCGCTGAAGAAGATCGGAAAAAAATGCTGGTCCGGAACATTCCCATGATGTTCGGCTTCCGGCCGTTGAAGACGATCTTCGTTCTACTGCTGATCATCTTGCTGCTCGCCCTGCTGCTGATGTTCTACGGACTTGGCGGCGGCGGCGGAAAGTCGTTGCCGGGCTCCTCCGATACGCCGAGCCTCTCGCTGGAAACGCCGAACGAGGAAAAAACGCCGACGGAAGACAAAAACCGACCGGCCGTTCGTCGGGAATTGAACATCTCGTTCATTCCCTCGGAATCCGATCCGGAATTCGCCAAGGAATTGATCTGTACCGTTTCCTGGATCGACCCGGCGACCAGAAGCCACGAAACACGGTTGCTGAGCGAAGACAACATGCCGGACTTTGAATTCTCCCTTGAAAAATTGACCCGAGCTTGGTATGTCGCGGCTCCCGTGTCGACGAATCGGGACATTCCGATCGTCGCGGTCGGTATGATTCCTTTTCCCGGTGAGGGAACGCTGCAAAAGATCACGAAAATCGTTCACGACATTGATCCGCGGATCGGCATCCTGCGTCTCGAAAAGAAATAATGCCATGCGACAGACGTTCCGTTTGATCTCGTATTCGTTGTTGGCCGTGTTCCTGCTGCTGCTGTTGACGCTTTACGCGCTCTACCTGTCGGCGCAGCGGCCTCCGAAATTCTATCGGGAAAACCTCGACGTCGCGGCCGACATCCAGCAGACACGCAACAAGGAAATGCTCCGCAAAGTTCGAATCCTGAACAACGAGATCCAGAAAACGGACGCCCCTTGGGAAGGAAGTTTCAGCAACGAAGAGCTGAACGGCTATCTTGCGGTTGAAGTCGGTAAGGAATCCTCGAACCTTTTCCCGCAAGAAGTCAAGGAGCCGCGACTGATCGTTCACGATCACCAATTGGACTTCGCTTGTCGTCTCGAACAGGGGCAATTGACGGGGATTCTCCATCTGGCGATCGACGTCGCGATCCCGGAGCCGAACCGTCTGACACTCCGCCTGAAAAAAGTTGCGTTCGGCCGCCTGCCGATTTCCAAAGAACGCCCGACGCAATTGCTGCTTGACGCCTTGCGAAAACAAGGTTACGAAGTCGCGGAAGGAACGATGAACGGCGATCCGACGCTTACGATTCCCCTTGACCTGAAATACGGCAAGGATAAAAAAATTCGTCTCGAAAACGTCGAACTTCTCGAAGGCGGCCTCCGAATCTCCGGAACGACGACGGAATAAGGCTTCCGTTCGAAAGTTTTATACCCGGTTGACAGTCAGTGTAGAGTGATCAGTGTAGAGTACCGATTCGGCCAAATCATCCAATACGGTACTCTACACTTTACACTTTGTACTCTACACCCACTGTTCGACTGTTCGACTGTTCGACTGTTCGACTGTTCGACTGTTCGACTGTTCGATGGGTATGTTTTTTTCGAGCGAAAGCCTAATTTTGGCAATTGTCGTTTTCTCCGAGATTAACCGGGCGCTACGGGAGGCCCTTCCGCTTCCGGTTGCCAAAGAACCGACTTTGCAATCCTCGTGCCTGTCTGTTGACAACGGTTGGCGACTGTTCTAGACTTGGAAGATCTCAAGACCTTCCCATGGGGAAGCGTCGCGTTGTTTCACCCTTTTTCTCTTTTAAGATGATGACACGAAATCTCCTGTTCTCCGTTGTGCTTCTTTTTGTCTTGGGTTCCGTTCTTTCTGCGGCGGAAACGAAAAAACCTTTTAGCGGTTGCTGCCTTGACGGCTGGAAGTTCAACGGCAACGCCGAAAACTGCTGGAAAGCCGGCAATCTCAAAGCCGATGCGACCTCCATGGAACTTCTTCCGCTCAAAGCCGGCGAAAAAGGTTGCATGGTCAATATGGTCGACAGCGATTGGACCAAGGTCAAACCGCGCAAAGGCGTCGACATCTACACCGCAGCGAAGTACGGCGACTGCACCGTCAAATTGGAATTCCTCCTCACGAAAGGTTCCAATAGCGGCGTCTACCTGATGGGCGAGTACGAAGTTCAGGTTGCCGACAGCTTCGGTAAGCCGAACGACAAGTTGGGCCAAGGCGACATGGGCGCGATCTACAGCGCCGCCGCCCCGAAAACGAACGCCAGCGGCGAACCGGGAACTTGGCAAACCTATGAAATCGAGTTTGTCGCGCCGAAATTCGATGCCGACGGCAAGAAGATCGCCAACGCCTTGTTTAAGAAAATCGTCCTCAACGGCAAGGTCGTTCAGGAAAATGTTGAAGCGAAAGGTCCGACCGGCGGCGGCGTCACGATGAAAGAAGCGGCGACCGGTCCCTTGATGCTCCAAGGTAATCATGGTCCCGTTGCGTATCGAAACATCGAGATCATCGTTCCGTAAAACTCCCCTCGCTGACGCTTGGGGCTGGTTTCAGCGTTGAGCGGCGTTTTCGGACCAAACGGTCAGGAGACGTTCTCCGCATCGTTTCAGAGGAAAGAGCGCCTCGGCCCGCCTTCGAGCGGCGTTGCCGAGGCGTTTTCGTTCTTCGGAGGAATCGAGTAGTCGGATGACGAAATTCCGAAGCCCGGCGGCGTCCCCGAAATCGAAAAGATTGGCCGATTCGCCGTCGATCAGAATTTCAGCCGTTCCGCCGACGTTTGACGCAACAATTCCGCAGCCGCTTGCCGCGGCTTCCAGCAGGACGCGACCGAGTGGTTCCTGTCGAGCCGAATGCACGAGCAGCGTTAATTCTCGAAGCAATTCCGGCACGTCCCGTCGAACGCCGACAAAATGAACGCGGTTTCGGTACGATTCCGCTTCGGCGACCGTCCGGAGCCGTTCCTCGAACTCGACCGATTCCTCTTTTTCCGACCAACGGCGTCCGACGATCAGAAGATGAACGTCAGATCGTTCTGCAAAGAGAGAGCGGAGCGACTCGAAGAGAAAATCCAACCCTTTGCGGAGACCGATTTGTCCGATCACGCCGAGGAGCGGAGCGCCGGAGGGAATTCCAAGCTCTCGATGAAGAAATCCGTTCGGCGAACCGGGAAAAAAACGGCTCGAATCGACGCCGTTGTACAACACGGAGCAGCGTTCGGCGTCGATTCCTTGGGCGACATGAAATTTTCTCGTTGCTTCGGAAACGGCAAGGAGCGTTTGGTTCCGATTCAAGTCGGCAACGACCGTTCCGTTCAGGCGGATGATGTCCCGAAGATGCGAAACGCTCGGCAACTCCAACGCCGCAGCAACCGGTCCGGCAAGTCGGCCCATCGAAAGACTGTTGGCGTGCAACACGGTCGGCCGAAACCGTCGGAGAAGTTCGGCAAGGCGTTCCCGACGTTCCGCCAACGAAGAGTATTCGGCGACGCAAAACGGAACCGTTTCGACTCCGAGCGATGCGACCGATTCGGAAAACGGACTATGCGGCGGCGAGAAAACCAGAAATCGGACGCCGCGATCCCGTAAAAACGGCAACACGGCGAGAATCGAATTCTCGCCGCCGTTAAGCGAACCGAATTCACAAAGCAACACGATTTGCATCGGGATGGTTTTTCGTTCAGAGTTTTTCCACGGTACAATATTTCAACCCTCGACGCAATCATCTGGCTTTCACCGGATTTCGCGGTATATCAACCGATCGCCGTTTCACAGAATAATTTCGAGCTTACATTCCGTCGGTTGCGAGGTCAACCCGTGATTGATAAAATACGTCAAAACGAGTACGATGAGACTCTGTCGACAAGGGAGCGTTTGCCGATTGGGGGCGGGAAAGCAAGTAAAATACCACGAGAAGTCTTAAGATTACCGTCCCCTCTCCCTCGGGTGTGGGTTGGTTTATCAATTCGTTTACAATTGCTGATTCCGCCCCCAATCGGCAAACGCTACCGTCGACAATCACCCTCAGGACTCGCTTCACGACTCAAACGCAAACGCCGAGCTGACCGGGTACAAATTTTTTGATCGTAAAATGTCCGAAACCACACGACGCGAATTTCTCAAAATCACGGCGGCGGGTGCCGTCACGGTTTCCCTGACGGCGAACGTTGCCGAATCCGTCGAACCATCCACCAAGGAGCAGAAAATGCCAAAGAAAGTTCTCATGCCGATCGGCGACGCCACGGAAACGCTTGATACGTTCTATCCGTTTTTCCGAATTCCGGAAGCGGGCTTCGAACTCGTCGTCTGCGGCCCGGAAGCGAGAAAGTACCATACCGTGCTGCACGAAATCCCGCCGGATTCCTCGATTTCCTGGGATATCACGCAGGAACGACCAAGTTATTTCGTCACGGCGACGGCGGCGTTCAAGGATATCGATCCGTCGGAATTTTGTTCCGTGTTCGCATCGGGCGGTCGCGCTCCGGAGTATTTGCGATACGACAAAGATCTGATCCGGATCATGAAGCATTTTCACGAAACCGGCAAGCCGATCGCGTCGGTCTGTCACGGGATCGAATTGTTGACCGCCGGCGACTGCATCAAGGGCAAAAAAGTTACGACGGTCGCGAAATGCCAGATGGATGCCGAACAGGGCGGAGCGACCTACGTCAACGCTCCGGTCGTCCGCGACGGCAACGTGATTTCCTGCCGTACCTGGCACGATTACACGCCGTTCTTCCGCGATTATATCAAAATGCTTGAAGAAGCCATGAAATAACAATTTCAGGGCCGCGCCCCTCAGGAAGCGGTTGGGGCCGCTCCAACCCCCAAGTTACGCGGAGTACCGCTCTACTTGGGGCTCTTTTTCGGTCGGAAACGAAAAAGGGCGAAACTCCGTTTTCAAACGGCTCCGCTTCGAAAATCGTTGACACGGCTTTCGGGAGACTCTATAATCCGACCAGTTGATTTGTGTCGAAAATTCGCTTTTTACCGATTTTGCCATGAAACTGAAGATTCTCCCCCTTGTGTTTGCTCTGACACTGATTTCGGCGGCTGCGGTTGCCGACGATTGGAAACCCGCCGGAGATCGAATCGTTTCGATCTTCGCCAAAAACGTCGATCCGAAGGCTCCATTGCCGGAATATCCCCGACCTCAATTGGTTCGTGAAACTTGGCAAAACCTCAACGGTCTCTGGGACTATGCGATCGTCGACCGAGCAGTCGACAAGGTCGAAAAATTCGACGGACAAATTCTCGTTCCGTATCCCGTCGAGTCGGCTCTGTCCGGCGTCGCCAAACCGGTTGAGAAAAATCAGCGGCTTTGGTACAAACGGAGCTTCGACGTTTCGAAAGACTGGAACGGCAAGCGAATCCTGCTGCATTTCGGTGCCGTCGATTGGGAAGCGACCGTTTTCGTCAACGGAAAGGAAGTCGCCAAGCATACCGGCGGATACACCCCGTTCTCCGCCGACATCACGGACGCCCTGAAGGCGGACGGACCGCAGGAATTGACCGTTGCCGTTTGGGATCCGACCGACGACGGCAGTTTCCAACCGCGTGGAAAACAGGTCCGCAAACCCGGCGGCATCTGGTACACCGCCGTGACGGGAATCTGGCAGACCGTTTGGCTCGAACCGGTCGCCGCGACGTCGATCGACCGCCTCAAGATGGTCCCGAACATTAAGGACAGTACGCTGAAACTCGAAACCTTCGTCAACGGAGCGAAGGATGGCGACCAAATCGAAGCGACCGTGACGATCGAGACCGAGAAGATCACGACGCAACGGAACGGACCGTTCCTGAAGAAAAAGGTTGTCGTCAAGACGAAAACGCACGTCAACGCCAAGGGAACGGTCGGTTCGCCGCTGTCCCTGCATCTTCCTCATGCAAAACTCTGGACGCCGGATTCTCCGTATTTGTACGAATTGAAGGTTTCGATCCTCCGTAACGGAAAAGTCGTCGATTCCGTCGGCTCCTATTTCGGAATGCGCGAAATCTCGCTTGCCAAAGACGAGAAGGGAATTCTCCGAATGATGCTCAACGGCAAGTTCCTATTCCAGCACGGCCCGCTCGATCAGGGTTGGTGGCCGGACGGACTCTACACGGCTCCGACCGACGAAGCCTTGGCCTACGACCTCGTCGTTACGAAAAAGCTCGGCTTCAATATGCTGCGCAAGCACGTCAAGGTCGAACCGGCCCGATTCTATTATCACTGCGACAAGCTCGGACTTCTCGTTTGGCAGGACATGCCCAGCGGCGACAAATACATCGGCGCGAAAGACCCGGACTTCAAGCGAACTCCGGAATCCGCCGCGAACTTCGAAAAAGAATGGAAGGAAATCGTTACGGCGTTCTACAACGCTCCGAGCATCGTCGTTTGGGTTCCGTTCAACGAAGGTTGGGGACAATACGATACCTGCCGCATCCTGGCGTGGACGAAGGAACTCGATCCGACGCGGCTGGTCGACGGACCGAGTGGCTGGTCCGATCGCGGTTGCGGCGATATGTACGACATGCACGCTTACCGGGGTCCCGGCATGTTTCCGCCGGAAGAAAAACGAGCGACCGTTCTCGGCGAGTACGGCGGTCTCGGTCTGCCGGTCAAGGGACATACCTGGCTTGAAACGGACAAAAACTGGGGGTACGGCGGCAACTTGAAAGATCAGGACGATTTGCTCGAAACCTATAAGCAACTCAATTTCAAGATGCATCCGCTGATCGGCAAGGGCCTTTCGGCTGCCGTGTACACGCAGACGACCGACTGCGAAGTCGAAGTCAACGGTCTGATGTCTTATGATCGGGCCGTGATCAAGGTCGATGTCGAGAAGTTCAAGGCGTCGAACGATTCGCTGCGGTTGCCGCCGCCGGAATACAAGACCGTGATTCCGACAGCCCGGGAAGCGGAATCCGAATGGTTTTACACGACGGAAAAACCGGCCGACGGCTGGGAGAAAACCGACTTCGACGCTTCGAAATGGAAGAAGGGAAAAGCCGGTTTCGGTCAGGGAGCGCCGAACACGATCAACCGCACCGAATGGAAGACGCCGGATATCTGGGTCCGTAAATCCTTCGAATTGACAGCCGACGACGTGAAGGATCCTTCGCAGCTCGTTCTCGATCTCTATCACGACGAAGACTGCGAAGTGTACGTCAACGGCGTACCGGTTCTCGAAACGAAGGGCTACGTCGCCGATTACGCTCAGTTTCCGATGAAGAACGTCAAGGAAGCGTTCAAGGCGGGAGCCAACGTGATCGCGATTCACTGCAAGCAGACCTCCGGCGGCCAATACATCGACGCCGGTCTGTCGCGAGTCAAGTAATTTAGCCGGTACTCCGGCGCATCTTTCAGAATCTTTCAGAGCCGCGTTCGTCTTCCTGACGGGCGAGGCTCTGATCATTTTCATCTCGTTTTCCGCATCACGCCGTTCGGAGCGTAGAAGCCGCCGGGCAGCGCATCGGGGGGAATCGGACGCGGATAAAACCGACCGTTAACTTCCGCCAAGCGGCTCAGAAGATTCGTGTTCGGATTTTTCTCCCGAAATTTCATCGCTTCCTCCATCGGGTTGACAATAAGGAGTTGGATGACGACCATCTGCCGCTTCTCGTTTCTCGAAACGAGAAATTTGTTTTGTGGAGGGTCCGGTTCGTCGCTGATCAGCATCGATATTTTCTTCAACGGAAAAACGCCGACTCCCTTTTCGTCCAATATTTTTTCGAGTTCGGCGTCGCTCAATCGATCGGACTCTTCACGGTTCGTACACGGCAGCCAGGCGAAAACGGTTCCGTCGATTCCGACCAGTTCGTTCGCCGTTCCGTCGTACAGAAAGTCGCCGGCGTCGTTCTTTTTCGCCAGATCGATCGCTTCCTGCCGGGATATCGGGGTGATCGTCCTGCCGAGGTCTTTGAACATGTTTTTGTGCGCTTCGGGGTCGAGCGGCCAGTATCCCGGCTTCGCAATGTTCCCCGCCGTCCGCCGGGCCTTGTCGTCGTTGTCGTAGGCGTAAAGAGAGGTATATTCACCCGAACCGGGATGTCGGAAGTCGAAAATCGGTCCGTCGGCGGTCAGGTCGACGGAACCGGGACCACGCTTGGTCGGACCGACCGTAAACGAAACGGCGTTACACAAAATTCCGACGGCACGGAAACCCTGGGAACCGAACCCGGACTGTTTGCATCGGTCCAGATTTTTGAGGAATTTCTCCCATTGTTCCTTGTCGAACGGTTTCTTGAAGAAGGGACAAAACGGATCGGTTGCGTAATCGTCAAGTTGGGCAAGTCGTTCTTCCGGCTTTTTCTTTTCGCTGTTGTACGAATTCTTTTCGCCCATCGGAAACTCCGCGACGAATTTTCGCATAAAATCAAGTTGCTCCTTAAGCCGGGTTTGATCGGCTGTCGAAAGTTTCTCTTCACGCAAAACGGTTGCGATGCGCCAACGAAGATTTTCGAGCATCTCCGGAATCAGGTCGTAAGGACAGCCGAGCAGCGAGAACGCCGCGAAATGCAGCGTTCCTTCGACGATCGTTCGACGTTGCTCCGGCGAAAGATTTTCCGGCAAACGTTCCTTGATGAACGCTGCAAGATCGGCTTGAATCCGATTCCGACGGGATTCGATGATCCGCGAATCATGAACGAGAAGTTTACCGAGCAACGTCGCCATGCCGTCGGCAAAGTCCGTCCCGTTTAATCCGGAAGTTTCCAGTTTGTCGACGTCGGATTTCAGTTCGGTCCGAAACGATTCAAGCCGGGTTTTGTTCTTTTCGCGATTGATGATTTCCTGTTTCTCCGGCGAAACATAAACCTGCCGTTCGGGAACCTTTCCCGTTTCGAAATAGGAACGAAGTGTTCGGTCGAGTTCGACTTCCCCTTTTTTGTCGGCGAAATTTTTGTGAACGTGTCCGATGTGGGTCGAAAGCACCGTACCGTCCCGATCGGTCAGCAACACGCAGGGAGAAAACGAGCAACCGTAATACTCGTTCATCGATTGGAAACCGGCCGCCAGCGATTTATTGCCGGAAATCATCACGCCGGGAAGTTTTGCCCGATCCATCGCTTTGAGCAACGCGTCGTCGGTATAATCCCGCTTTCCGGGGAAGACCATTCCGTAACCGACGAACTGGAGTCCCTTGTCACGATATTTCTCGTCGACCCGTTTGAAAGCGTCCGAAAAATACGCCATGCTGCAATATTCGTCCGTGTCCCCTTCCGGATCGTCGAAGTAAACCAACACCGGCTTGCCGCGATAGGACCCCCAATCGAACTTTTCGCCGTCGATCAAAATTCCTTCCAGATCGAGTTTCTTGCCGACGAGATCACGAAATCGCAGTTTGCCTTCGTAAGAATCGGCGACATTTCGAATTTTGGGATCATCACTTTTTTTGAAATACGGAATATATTCTTTCATTCCCGATTCATAAAACTCGATGGCATCGTCGAAAGGCATGAGCGTTCCCTCGCAAAAGGCACGAACTCCCCCCAGCATGGCTGTTGCCCGTTTGGCGGCGTTGTCGGGATCGGTTTCGAATTCCGCCTTGATTTCCGCTTTCATCTTTGCGAGACGTTCGGTGTAATTCTCTTTCTTGAGAAGGGCGTTCATCGACACGGAGAGGATTTCGGAACGGCAGGATTTTATCGTCTCCTCGTTGCCGGGCGTCTTTTCGAGTTCGGCGATCACATTTTCGTAACGTTTCTTTCCGGCTTCGTAATCGTCGAACGCGATCATTCGAATCCAGAACATCCGGCCGTGTTCGATCCTTTTTTTCGTGTTTTCGTCCACGGGAAGAGCTAAAATCTTCGTCGATGTTTCAATGCAGCCGTCGAGGAATTGCCGTTGTTCTTCCGGCGTCCATTTGATCTTTCCCTGGTTGCGGTCGTTCCATTTTTCGAGTTCGTTTTTGTTCTGTTCCAGCAGGCGGGTCAATTCCTCTTCCTGTTCCGATGTTTTTGTTTCCGTTTTCGATGTTTCAACGACGACGGGCGTTTCCGACGGCGTTTTGTTCTCTTGAGCGAACACCGGGAACGGAATTTTCGGAGCGAACAGCGAAACGACAAGCGTCAGCAGGCCGACGCCGAGCAAAATGCCGAGCGTTCCTTTGCGGCCGATCGGGTTGCGGCTCGTTTTTTCGTCCAGAATCGAATCAATGCGTTTCACGACGGTTTTTTGACGGACCATGGCGAGACCTCCTTCGGGGATTTTTGGCTGGGCGGTCAAGGTTTTGGAAAGTTCGAGCAACACGTCGGCGTAGTCGCTGCTCCGCCGGCCCGATTGAAGGACCATGTCGTCGCAGGCGAGTTCCTGTTCGATCCGAACACGCCGCGCAAGGAACCAGACGAACGGATGGAACCAATACACGCAACGAACGAAATGCACGATGTTCTGCCAAAGTAAATCACGGCGAGTAATGTGAGCCTTTTCGTGCAGCAACACGGCTTCGACTTTTTCTTTCGGCCAATTCGCGGCCTCGGCGGGAAAAACAATCACCGGCCGCAACATTCCGAACGCAAAGGGAATCGTCGTTCTGTCCGACAAGATGACGGATTCCTCTTCAAAGGTTTTCCCGGATCGAAGCGGCAACAACACGAAAAACGCCCGAATTTGCATCACGACGTAATGCAACAGGAACAAAACGGTTCCCGTCAGCCAACTCCACGTCGCCGTCGCCATGAAATCGATTCTTGGACGAGATACCGTTTGCGTTTTAGCCGCCCCACGCATCCCGGAATTTTCCGACGCGATATTTTCCGACGCAACCGGTCGCCGTTCCAGTGTTTCGACGACCGGCGTCACGGCAACCATCGGAATCTGTTTCGAAACAATCGTTTCCGTGACAATCGATTCCGCAACGGTTTTCCCGGTCGACCGCTCCGTGTTTCCCCGGACGAGCAACGCAACGCCGGGAAACAGCAGCAATCCGACCGCCGTCAGCGTCCAGAGTCGATGTTTGGCGGAGGCCGAAATCTTTTTCAGGCAAAAACGCTCCACCAAGACGGCAACGAGCGGAAGGACCGTTCCGGCAAGCAGCACACAGAGAAAAACCGGACGAAAAATTTCGGTGAAACTCATTTAACGGTTCTCCTTTCGGGCCTGATCGATTTTTCGTTGAATGTCGTCGATTTCCTTTGCGTCGAGGCGGTCGCCGACGAGATCGAGAATCGTCGCAACGGCCACGGAAGCACTCTCCGGAAAAAAAGTCGAGAGCAGATTCTTGACGGCGGCGGTCCGGACCTTTTCCTGATCCGCCTTGATCCGGTAGAGATACCGCTTGCCGTCGTTGCGGAATTGCAGGACGCCCTTCTTGACGAGCAACTGGAGCATGGTCCGAATCGACGTGTAGGTCGGCGGATCGGAAATTTCGTCGAGAACCTGCGAAACGGACGCCTCGCCGAGCTTGACGACCGCTTCGACGATCTGCCGTTCACGACGGCCAAGATCGTGGAGAATATTTTTTGGAGTTTTCATTTTTTCAACATGTTAACTGATTGACATGTTAATACACTAACACGAGAACCCGGCAACGTCAAGAGGAATAAGCAATTTTTTCGTTGGCCGTGTCTCCGGCGTCTCCGTTTTCAGGCCCGATCGTCAACGTTGAGGATTCCGCGTTATTGAAAGCGTTGGTCCCCCTGCCTGACAGACGGGGCTTTGAATCTTGTTATTTTGAAGCCGAAGTCAGTTTTTCGGTAGGCAACTCCGCTTTCGAGTGATATAATAATTTTGTCCGGTCTTTCGTGATGCGCTGCGAGCTTCAAACGCAGGCGATAGGTTGAGCCGGATTCGAAACTTTGGGAGAAACTTCCGATGTCCGATTCCCTGATTCAGCGATTGCTGGTCGCCGTTTCCCGACGGCGGCGGCTCCAGACTTTTTTTGAAGGGTTTTGTACCGGACTTTTCGTCGGCGCCCTCGGCTTGCTTTTTCTTTTGGCTTGTCGACTTGTCGACTTCGTTCCTGCGGCTGCGTTTTGGCCGTCTTGGACGCTTGTTCTTTTCGGAGCTGCGTTCGGTGGACTTTATGGATTCTTTCGTCCGCTCGACATCCGGGACGCCGCTCGTAAGGTCGATTCCCGATACCAATTGAAAGATCGGTTCTTGACCGCTTGGCAACTTCTCTGTCGACCGACGGAAAGCTCGATGGAACGCCTCCAGTTACAGGACACGCTCACGCACGCCCTCCAAGTCGATGTCCGGGAAGTTGCGCCGTTTCGGCGACCCCGTCAATTGGTTCGAGCCCTAACAACCATTTTACTGGCCGTTGTATTCAGTCTGGTTCCGCCCTTTGGAAACCGTGATCAAGCGTCCCAAGCCGCCTTGGTTCCACTGGAAGTTCTCGCCGTTATCGATCAAATCGACGAAGAACTTGTCGAAAAAGTCGAGGAACTCCTCGAACAGAATCCGGAGGAAAAAGAACTCCAACTTCTAGCGGAAGATCTCAAACGTCTCGCCGAACAGTTGGAAAACCAAATATCCGATCCCAAGGAAACGCTCGCAACGCTCTCCCAGATGGAAGCCCGACTCAACAAAGCGATCAACGAGTTCAATCTCGAGTCCGTGGACGCCTCCATGCAAGAAATCGCCGCGTCGCTGTCCGCTGCCGAAGCAACACGCTCCGCAGCCCAGTCGCTGAAGTCCGAAAACTTCGCCCAAGCGGCGGAGGAACTCGAAAAGGCGAATTTTGCCGCCATGTCGAAACCGGAACGCAACGCCGTCGCCTCAAAACTTCGACAGAACGCCTCCGCCGCTGGACTGCGGCAACAGGACAAATTGAAAAAACTGCTCGACCAAATGTCCGAACAGCTCGAAAAGGAAAATACCGGCGAATGCCAGGCGTCGGCCTGCAAGTTGGCCGAACTCTGTCGCAAGCAGGGACTCCGCAAGGGAATCTGCCAAGGACTCGGTTCCAAACTCGGCCTGCTCTCGCTGTGTAAGTCGCAATGTGCCGGAGCCTGCCAAAGCGACAAGAACGGTGGAAACAACGCGAATCTTTCCGATCGCCCCGGCAATAATTGGGGAACCGGATCCGACGGCCAACCACAGGGAAATCAAGCAACCGAAACCGAAGGCAATCTCCACCGGGAACAAATCACCGGAATTCATGGAACCGGACCGTCCGAAATGGAGACGACCGATTCCATCGAAAAATCCGATGGCGTGACGACTCGGGCCTATAAGGACGTCTACCGCGAGTTTCAAAAAATTTCCGAAGCGGTTCTTGAATCCGAACCGATTCCCTTGGGCCAACGCCAGATGATTCGGACCTATTTCGAGCGGATTCGCCCCAAAGACCATTGATATGACAGCTTCGACATGAACCGCGAGAAACTTTCATCCGCTCCGAAACGAGAACCGAAGACGGTCGTGAAAAGCCTCCTGATCCTTTCTTCGGTGGTCGTCCTCTTCGTTCTGGTCAACGTGATGGTTCTCTATCATGTCAACGAACAGTTGCGCCGAACGACTCTCATCGACTTGTCGTACAAAAGCCGGGTTACGGCGGAAGCGGTTTCCCATTTTTTTGCCGGAAAAATTCACACGGTCCTTCTTCTGGAGCAATATCAACCGGTTCTCGATTTTTTGGCTGCCGCCCAGAATTCCAAACTCGCGGCGACCAGTTCGTATCGTCCGACGGTTGAGTCGATGTTTACGGCCGTCGACAACATGTTTTTGAAGATTGAGCTGGGTACGGATCACGAAGAACATTCGGTCAATTCTTCCGTCCGACCGGCGCCGGGACCATCCGCCTGGCTGGCCAGCGTGGAGGGAAATTTCTTCTTCCGGGCCGGCTGCATCATCGACGAAAACACCAAGAACAATCCTTGGAACACCAAGCGGCGTCCGTGGTATGCCAAGGCCGACGCAGCTCCCGGCGTTTCTCTTTCCGACTCTTACATCGATATTTCGGAGCCGACGGCCTGCGTCAGCGTGATCAAGAAGATCGAGGCGAAGGACCGACAAGGCCGGGTTACGACGACAGGCTTTGTCGGCATCGACCTTTTTTTGGTAACGATCTACGAAATCATGGAGCGGTCGATTGTCGGCAAGTCGGGGACCTCGTTGCTGGTCGACAGCGCCGATACCGTCGTCTATCATCCGACGCTCCCTTACAATCCCCAACGGAAATTGAAGGATCTCGGCGGAGATTTTGAGCGGATGACCGAGAAAATGAAAAAAAATCCTTACGGCTCCCTGTCGCTGTCGTTGGACGGCGTTCCGCATTTCGTCGGCTTTTCTCAGGTTTCGATTCCAGGCGCGGATTGGTACGTGATCCTGTTGACGCCGAAAGCCGAGGCGGAGGAAAACGCTTCCGCTTATTTTCATGCGTTGTTGATCGTCGGATTGGTCGATATGGTTCTCTTCGCGATTCCAATTCTGATGTTTATCGGTTCGGAGCGTCGTAAGTCGAAGACCCTGACGGCGGCCAAGACGGCGGCCGAGCTTGCCAATCACGCAAAAAGCGATTTTCTCGCAAACATGAGCCACGAAATTCGGACTCCGATGAACGGCGTGATCGGACTGACCGAAATTCTGATGTACACGCCGCCGCTGACGGACGTTCAACGACAATATGTCGACGCCATCCGACAAAGCGCCGAGTCGCTGCTTTCCGTGATTAATGAGGTTCTCGACTTCTCCAAGATCGAGGCCGGAAAGCTGACATTGGAAAACACGAAGGTCGATTTGCGGGTATTGGTCGCCGATATCGGAGAATCCGTCGCCCTTCGAATTCATACCGCTGGAGTTCGGTTCGCGGTCGTCGTCGCTCCGGAAATCGACCGCCGGTTTTGGGGAGATGCCGTGCGACTGCGGCAAATCCTGGTCAATTTACTCGGAAACGCTTCGAAGTTTACGACGGTGGGCGAAATCGTCGTTTCCGTTTCCGCCAATGATTCTTCCGAACGGCAGTCCAAAGTCCGTTTCGAGGTTGCGGATACTGGAATCGGAATCGCTCCGGATAAAATCCCCAAGTTGTTCGACGCCTTCGCCCAAGCGGACGAGTCGACGACCCGACGATACGGAGGGACCGGACTCGGGTTGACGATCTGCCGACGACTTGTCGAAATGATGGGCGGTGAAATCGGTGTTCAAAGCGAACCGACCCGAGGCAGCGTCTTTTGGTTCACGGTACCACTCGAACCCGTTTGGGACGACTCGACCGTTTCGACGTTTTCACAGCGTTTCGGAGAGGGAAAACGTGTTCTCGTTTTCGATCGTCATGCCGCGACCCGCCGCTCGGCCGCCCAGTTGCTTGATTGTTGGGGATTCGAAACGATCGAAACAGAAAACGTCGACGCCCTCATGAAAACCCTTCAGGAGGCGAAACACGAAAAAAAATCGATCGATTTGGTCCTGTTCGAGCCGGAAAGGAACGGATTCGACGAAGAAGCATTTTCCCTTCGGCTTCGAAAATCGTCGGAAACCCACGACGTACCGTTCGTCGCCCTTTATCTGCTCGGTAATCTGGAAACTCCGGGGAAAAAGAACGTTCCGGGAATGCTCGGAACCCTTTCCAAGCCGATTCATCCGAAAACGATGTTTGGTGTACTCTGCGACGTTTTCAACATTCGACGTCTCCCGAACGCTGCTTCTCCAACGTCGATCGGCGGCGGAAGAACTTCCGTGATTCCACGTCGAATTCTTTTGGTCGAAGACGTCAAAATCAACGTGATGGTTGCCAAGACGATGCTCGGCGCTTTCGGACACCACGTCGATGTTGCCGAGAACGGAATTCTCGCCCTCGACATGTTACGGCAGTACGATTACGATCTCGTCCTGATGGACTGCCAAATGCCCGAAATGGACGGCTTCGAATGCACGACGCGACTACGGATGGAAGGTTCCGGAGTTCGGCAACCGAATGTTCCGGTCATCGCGATGACGGCGAATGTCATGGGACAAATCAGGGAGCAATGTCTCGCTGCCGGAATGAACGACTATATTTCGAAACCGATCAACAGCGAGCATCTTGTCGAAATGATCGAAAAATGGACCGGCAACACGCCCCCTGATGAAGAAACGCTGGGTTCCAGCGGTAGTTCTTTCTCGACGCTTCCTCCGGGTACGGTGCATTGAGAACGGAAAAACCTCAACTTGAGCCGCGGTTCCTCCGATAATTCCGAAGGAAGAATGGACCGATTCCGAAGAGCGTGAAATTTCCACGGAAGGAACAAGATGGATACACCCAATGAATACCGGGATCACAGCTCCCGGCTCGCTGTCGGAATCATCGTCAAGGACGAACAGGACCGGCTCGCCGCGACTTTGGCGAGCCTTCGGCCGCTGAGCGACCTGATCTACGTTCTCGATACCGGTTCGACCGACGAAACGATTTCCTTGGCGAAAAGTTTCGGTGTCAATGTTTCAACGGCAACGTTCAACGGCGATTTCTCCGCCGTCCGTAACGAACTGATTCAGATTGTCGAAGCGGATAACCGGGCGGACTGGCTGCTCTGGATCAATGCCGGAGAACGCTTCGACGCGGCAACGGTCGAGGAATTCCAAGATTTTTTCTCCGACTCGTTGGAGCCCGACGCCGCGTATATGATGGTCTTGCATCGTCCGGGAGGCCCCACCGATTCGAAACATGATCTCGATGAGGAAACGATCGATCTGCGTCTGATGCCGCTTCGGAAAGGGCTCCAATTTACCGGAGTTCTCAACGAATCGCTCTTTTCGTTCGCTTCGAGCCTGATGCTCCGGATGAGCGCTTTGCCGGGTCGGATCCTTTGTCCGTCGAAATCGGTTGATGCCGAACGTTGGCAGCGGCGAGCCCTGCGGAATATGTATATTCTCGCGGACCTCGAACGTCAGGGAGTACCGATTGCCGACGACTACCTCTTGCTCCGAGCGGAAGCGTTGGCCGTTCTCGGCGAACACGCCGTTGCCCGTTGCGATTATCTGCAATTGATCGAGGAAACCGACCAAACGAATCTCCGGCTCGAAGCGATGTACGGATTGTGGGCGACCTTCACGCCGTCGCCGATCGAACCGAATGAGATGACGAAGGCGCTGCTCGTCGGCATGAACCTTTTTCCCGTCGACACGCAGTTGCTGACCTTTATGGGCTCCCACATGCAGAAAATCGGCCGCCTCGACCTTGCGGTACGAACCTTCGAAACGGCGGTCAAGTACGGCCAGATTTCGCTGGACGTTTGGCATCGGGTCCATATCAGGGAACAGGCGGTCCTCAGTCTCGGACTCGTCCATCGGTTGCAGGGCAACGGCCGCGAGGCGATGCGGGTCATGGAATCGAATCTCGACTTGATCGAAGATCGCGAATCGTTCGGTCGGCATCTGCTCGACCTGTACATCGTGGAGCTTCAGGAATCGAAGGCCCATGATTTCGCGGCGACGCTTTGGGGCGGCGAGAAATTGGACCAACTTCGTGAGGTGCTGACCGGCGCCTGCCGGGCGACGGCGGGAGCGTGGAGCGCAGCGGCGATTCCATTGGAATCGGCGTATCTGAGCGGCTGCCGCGACGTTCTCTGTCTCCGTTGGTACGCCTTGACCCTGTTGGCGTTGGCAAAGTTTTCGCAGGCGATTCGGATCCTCGAAGAATGGTTGGCAATTGATCCGACCAACAGCGAGGCGAGCGCGTTCCATTTCGCGGCCAGTCAACCGGAGCGGTTCAACGAAATCATGGACCAGATTCACCGTACCCAGATGCAAGCGCTCGGCATCGCTCCGTCGCCGCTGCACGAACCGAAGACCGAAAAAACGCGGCAGCCGGACAACAGCGACGCGGTCCGGGAAATGATCGTCTCCTCCGGTATCGCATCGGAAAAGATCGGTATTCCGACGTCGCTAGGCGTACGGCTCAAGACCGGCGGCTTCGACGCGGACACATTCGAACTTGAGCCGAGCGGAGGCAATTCGGGACTCGTTTTTCACCCGAATTCGTAAAAAATAAAAGCCGGAATAAAGCCGGTACTCCGGTGTAATGACGGTTGAACAATTCTCTCCGTCATTACGGCTCTCCGTCATTACGGCGGAGTACCGCCTCCATTCCGGCTGTTGTTTATCGAACGGTTCCCCAACGCCGGATCGCTTCGTCGAGACTTTCATTATCGATCGGCTTGGAGAGGTAATCGGACATTCCGGCTTCGAGACATTTTTCGCGGTCGCCGCTCATCGCGTGGGCGGTCATCGCGATGATCGGAATATGAGGATTTCGCACGCCGGATTCGCCGGAACGGATCGCTTGGGAACATTGGTATCCGTCCATTTCGGGCATCTGGCAGTCCATCAGCACGAGATCGTAATCGTTATGGTGGAGCGACTCCAAGGCTTTGAGCCCGTTTTCGGCCGTATCGACTGAATGTCCACGGGCGGTCAGCATTCCCTTGGCGACGATCACGTTGATCTTGACGTCCTCGACCAACAAAATTCGTTGGGGGCCGACTTTTTTCGTTATCGATTTCGTTTCGCTGCTCGGAGTAAGGTCGGCATCGAGAATTTCGACTCCCAAACACGAAGCGACAGAACTGCAGAGTACTCGTTGCCTGATCGGTTTCGTGAGGAAACCGACGTATCCGGGAAGATCGATGGTCGTCGGATCGACCAAGGCTCCGAGAGAAAAAACCGCGATGACATGGATTCCCGACCATGCGGCGTCTCCGGCGATCCGCCGGGAAAGTTCCGCCATCGGGGTTCCGGGGTATTCGCAATCGAGGAGGACGACATCGTAAGGTTTTCCGAACGTTGCCTGTTCACGAACACGTTGGAACAGTTCTTCCGGCGTCTCGGCTTCGTCCATACGGATCCCGGTCTTTTCCAACGAGCGCCGCAACGACGTTCGCGTTGCCGGATGAGCGTCGAAAAGAAGGATGGCGAACGAAGAGAGATCGGGCAATACGCGCGGCTTCGTTTCAGGCAATTCCATTCGGACGGTAAATTCGAAAGTCGAACCGAGTCCGATTTCGCTGTGGACGCCGATCCTGCCCTGCATCAACTCGACCAGCTTTTTGCTGATCGACAGTCCGAGTCCCGTGCCGCCGAAACGTCGGGTGCTGGAAGTGTCGAGCTGGCTGAACGGTTCGAACAGAACGATTTGCTGTTCTTTGGGAATTCCGATGCCGGTGTCCTGAACCTGAACGTGGAGCGAGCAGGTTCCTTGTGTCGCTTCGAGAAGATCAACTCGGAGGACGACCTCTCCTTCGGCGGTAAACTTGACGGCGTTGCTGAGAAGATTAAGGACGACCTGACGCAGCCGACCGCCGTCTCCGACCAACGAACACGGAATGTTATCGTCGTAAATCAACGCCAATCGAAGGTTTTTCTTGAACGTCAGAAAGGAAACGGAATCACAAGCCGATTCGAAAATTTCTCGCGGCGAGAACATCGCATGTTCCATGTTCATCTTCCCCGCCTCGATTTTCGAGAAGTCGAGGATGTCGTTGATGATGGAAATCAACGAATGGGCGCTTTGCCGAATGGTACCGACATATTGCGATTGCAACTCCGTCAACGACGTCTTCGACAAGAGATCGGCCAATCCGATGACGCCGTTCATCGGGGTCCGGATTTCGTGGCTCATGTTGGCGAGGAACTCGCTCTTGGCCCTGTTGGCAACCTCAGCCGCTTCGAGCCGTCGCCGTTCCGTGATGTCTGTCACGAATCCTTCCGAAATACTGAAATTCGGATTGTTCGGATCAACTTCGACGACACGGCTCCGTTCCCAAACCCAGCGAACGCTACCGTCTTTGTGGACCCAACGGAACATCGTTTCCAGCGGCTGGCCGACGTACAAGGTATCCGCGTTCGCCTCCAGAAGCGGAGCCCGATCGTCGGGATGAACCAAGTCGAAAAACGTGATATTTTTGTTATTGATCAAGTCCTCGGGTTCGTAGCCGGTAATATCCTTGATACCGACGCTGACATATTCCATCGTGTAGTCCGGCGCGTTGTTCCGACAACGGAACGCCATGCCGGGGAGGTTGGCGACAAGCGTTTCCATGCGTCGCTGGCTTTCCTTGCGTTTGGAGGCTTCGATCGCCATGGCGACGAAGTCGGCAATCGAGGAGCCAAAAAGCTGCTCTTCCAGAGTCCAATGCCGGGGAAGTCCGGCGTGTTCGATACAGACGCAACCGTACAGTTCGCCGCCGACGCGGATCGGACAGTCCAAAAGGGAACGAATGCCGCCCAAACTGTACGAGGCGGCCATTCCGGCAAGCACGGTGTCGGTTTCCGTGTCTGGAATCACGATGTTCCGTTCCGTGTGAAGCAGCTTGATGTAGACAGGATACTCGCTGGAACCGAAATCATCCTCGACGGTATGGGAATCGGATTCCCGGGTGTACATCGTGACATTGTGCAGATTGTTGTCTTCGCCGAGCCGCCAGATACCGCAGCGAACGGAACCGAGAGCCCGGGAAGCGGCACGGGAAATCGCTTTAGCGGCTTCCGCCAGATTTCCTTCAACCAACGCCGGGTGCTTGTTGAGCGAGACCAGAGCTTCGTTGTGCAATTTCAGAATCGTTTCCTGCTTTTCCATCGCCTGAATCACGGCGTCGGCGTTGGAGACGCGTTTAAAGACAAAGGCGATTCCACGTCGTTCTTTCCATTGAACCGCGACCGCCGAGACCTCGACCTGCATTTTGCCCTCTTCGTAGAGAACATGCATGATCTCCCGAGGAAGCTCACGGCTCGATTTCGCGAGATTCCAGAGCGACAGAATTCTGTCATGACTTTGGATCAGCGATTCCATTGGGACACAACGCCCCCCCTCGTCGGGAACCCAAAGTGATTCGCGGAATGCGTGATTGTGCCAGAGAATCCGCGCTGTTTCGAGATCGACAACGACAAAAGGTTCGGCAAACTCCTGAATAAGAAGAGCTGTCAGGGAGGTGTCGGCGGAAACGATATTACTCATGAGTGCGGAATTTGATTAAATGACTCAAAAAAATAACTTCTCGTCTCCCTTTCAACACTCTTGATTGTAGGAGTTTTCGCCGAAAATTCAAGAGATGAGGCAGCATCTTCGGCGGCGTCCTTATTTCCTATTGGATGAACTTCTCTTCGCCGCCCTTTCCGGAATGGACCGTTACTTCGCCGGCATCCTCCAATTTACGGACAACGTCGACGATCTCCTGTTGGACTCGTTCGACGTCGGAGGACCGCATCGGACCGAGATATTCCATTTCTTCCTGCAACATTTTCCCGGCCCTTTTCGACATGTTGCGGAAGATTTTCTCCTTGAGTTCCTCGCTGGCTCCTTTGAGCGCGATCGCCCATTGCGAGCTTTCGACGTTTTTGAGGATCGCCTGGATGTCCTGATCCGCGAGTTTCAGGATGTCTTCGAACACGAACATCAACCGGCGGATTTCCTCGACGAGATCCGGTGAATCCTGAGAAAGGTTTTCCATGATGTTCCGGCCCGTGGCGCGGTCGATCACGTTCAAGATCTCCGCGACACTGCCGACACCGCCGGCGCTTTCGAGTTTCTGGCTCATGACGCTGGACATTCGGTTTTCGAGACCTTTTTCGACTTCTTTGATGATCTCCGGACTGGTCTGCTGCATCGTCGCGATGCGGCGGATGACGGCCAGTTGACG
The DNA here is from genome assembly GCA_031548665.1 of Thermoguttaceae bacterium. GTDB lineage: Bacteria > Planctomycetota > Planctomycetia > Pirellulales > Thermoguttaceae > WRKP01. Next base: position 1,492 of record JAVBQW010000034.1, on the reverse strand, counting down.
CTCCGGCGGCAGGCCGTTGATGATGTCCGCCCCCTGATTCGGCCTCAGATGCGAGATGATCAGCGCAATGGTCTGCGGATGCTCGTCCATGATGAACGTCAACAGGTTGTCGCTGTCGACTTTCTGGAGGAAACCGAAAGGAATCGCTTCCAACGAGCTGCGAACATTGTCGATGACGGTTGTTCCATCCGCTCCGAGGGCCGCTTCGGCCAGGGACTGCGCGACGCCGAAGCCGCCGACGCTGCCGATCAGTTTCGCCGGATTCGCCTTGGAAAACTCGCGGATCACGTTTTCCTGTTCTTCCGGCGTCACGAGGCCGATTTTCGCGATTTCCGTCATCACGACTTCGACCTGTTTCGGCTCCAATCGGGAGAGAATCTCCTTCGCCTGATCCCTCGGAATGCTGATCAGGAAAACCGCCGCCTTGCGTATGTTGTTCTGGGCCATGGAAGGAAAAGGAAAAGACGGATGGGTCAAAACTCCGTCATCCCCGCGCAGGCGGGGACCTAGAGAACACGTGTTAATGAGTTCTTACACACATTATTGACGGCTTTTTCTCCTTAATTGACGGATACAAACGATCGATGATGTCTTCCGTCTTGGTCCCCGCCTTCGCGGGGATGACGAACCTTTTCTAACTTTGTATTATCCGAGTCGTTCTTTGGTCGACCTCAGTCCGGCAAACGGTTCAACAGCTCCGAATTCGCGTGAAAATTCAATTCGATCAGCCGTTTTTTGATCGGTTTGTCTTCGGGAATCAATCCTCGTAAAAATCCCGTTTCGAGCAAGGCGATTGTTCCCGTGACTTTCAAATTCATTTGGCGCGTCGTCGTCCTTTCAGATCGTCAAGGACAATTCGGCTTCCCGGGGTTTCCAGAGCCAAGACCAAAGAACTCGCTTCTCCCGGATCAATGGTTTCTCGAAGCCGTTCATCCAGTGACGAATCGTGAATCTCCACAACTTCGATCCAATCGGGAATTTCACCGTGAAATTCCCGACGAACTGTTTTCGTCATCAACACACGATCGTACAAAGAACGGAGCAGAGACATTTCGTCCAAGTCGTTCAATGCAATCAGGTAACTCGTATCCACGACGACGATTCTACACATTGGCCAGATCGTCCTCATGTTCGTCGAGCGTCTGCTGGAACGGCGAGGCCCCATAGTGTCCCATGATCTCATAGAACGACTGCTTGGAGAGCCCGACCATTGTCGCTGCCTGCCCCAAAGACAACTGACCTCTACGAAACATACCGGAGGCCAGCGTCATTTTCAAGTCAAATTCCTGCACGACCACGGTTTCCGGAAGTTGAAAGTCCAACGTCAATGTTTGCATCGTTTCCGCGTTTGGGCTTCCGTTCGAAAGTTTTATACCCGGTTGACAGTCAGTGTAGAGTGATCAGTGTAGAGTACCGATTCGGCCAAATCATCCAATACGGTACTCTACACTCTACACTTTGTACTCTACACCCATTGTTTGGTGGGTATGTT
>JAVBQW010000133.1:0-6455 GCA_031548665.1 Thermoguttaceae bacterium | reverse complement strand
TTGGAGTCATGCAACCCTTTTTGGGGGAGGGGGCGGCGTGCGCCGATCGTCGAAAACCCGTGTTTTTTCATGAAAATTTCACGATTTCGCTCCCTCCGGGACGAATCCTTCACTCTCAAACACCGTGTGAAATTTCCGGGCTATCAAGAACATTCCGGTCCGCTTACAAACGACAAGGGTTTCAACAGTACCGCAATGTACGGGGTTGGACTGCATCTTGTCGCAGGCGGGAACACCGTTACTCAGCAAAAAGGTGCCAACCTGCTCGCCAATGGTTTTGCCGGTTGCGGAATTCGGATTGAGAACGACAACAACACGGTCATCAACAATGCAATTATCCACGCCAATGGTGAAGAAGGAATCGGCATCCTGACAATCTGGGGGTCTGGTACGAAAATTATCAACACCGGCACGGTCGAAGCGACCGGTACCAATGGTACAGGTATTTGGTTCAATGCTTCGGCGACCAAGTTCGATAATACTGGCACAATCAATGCGGGAGCGACCGGTACTGCTATTTATCTCACCCAAAAAGTTGATCGTATCAATTTCATGAAAGATACGGACATCACAGGAAATATCGTTGTTGATGGAGGGGTTACTACATTTACATTTGGAAAACAGAATGTCAATGGAGAATCCCGAGACATTGGTGATTCTTCGTTTAGAATGAATTACGCTGGAAATTTCACCGGGGCAAATATCCACATCTGTGATATTGAAACGTGGGGTGGCATTACGACGCTTGACGCTGCGACATTGAATTTTGACGACGCAACGGTCGGTGCAGGAAGCGTTAGCTCAACGCTTAACCTGCCCGGCATCGTCTCACTAGACGAACTCATCCTCGGCAGTACCACGAACACTATTTCTTTCCTTGACGGCAAGAAAACGGGAAAAGTCACCATTTCCCAAGGCGTGGAAAACATGATCACCGTTCAAAACCTTGCATCTTTCACGGCTAAAAATATTGAAAACTACAAAACGATCAATGGCAATGGCAAGGTTGAGGCAAAGAACGACGTGCTCAACAAAGTCGGTGGCGTGATAACCAACACCGGCACGATGAACGTCGGCGGCAAGATCGACAACGACGGTTTCATCGACACCGCCCAGCTCGTCGAAGCGAACGACGACATTGCAAACGCCGGGATCGTCAAAAATGTCGTTACACTTCATTCGAAGACCGACATCGACAATAAAACCGCCGGGGAAATCGTCGACGACCAGACCGTCAAGGCCGACCGGGACGTGCTCAACGACGGTACCATTGATCGCTTCAAAACCCTCGAAGCCGGACGAGATATCCGTAACAGCGATGACGGCACCATCAACGTCGAACAGGCGTCCACGATGACCGCCGGACGCGATGCCGTTAACTCCGGTTTGATCCGAGCCAATGGAACGGTCAACGTCGCCAATGAAATGACGAACGAAACCGCCGGTCGGATCATTGGAGCCGGTCGAATCGCCACCACGGCCGGACTTGTCAACGACGGAACTATTTCCGCCGGAAACGAGCCGGGATTCGGAGCCGGAAAGAAATACGATACGCTAAACGTCGTCGGACCGTTCACGAACAACGCGACCGGTACCTTCAAAGTCGACATTGATCCGTCGCACTATCCCGCCAAACCGGTCGCGGGACTTCACAACGATCTCGTCAATGTCGACGGCAAAGCGACCGTCAACGGCGGCGTCGTCGACGTCGATGGTCCGAGCAACGACAAGACGAAAAATCCGACGCCGGCTCGGTACGTCGGAAACACGAAATACATTTTCCTCGACACGCCGACGGCAGGCGATCTCAACGTTACTGCCGAAATGGTCGCGAACGATCCGATTGATCTCCTGCTGTTCGACTTCCTTGCCGATCACGACACCAAGTCGTACTGGCTCGACGTTCAGCGTGAGTACTACTACGGACCGTTCGGCGACACGATCAACCAGCGAGCCGTCGGGTATTATCTGGACGATCTCGGTCTCGATCCCGACCCGCTCGGCGACTTCTTCGACGTGCTCGTCGCCCTTGACAAGCTGAACTCCGACGCCGGAATTCCGCACCGAAAAGGAATTTCCAAGGCCGCGAAGTACGCCGAAGACCAAATGAGCGGCGCCGTGTACGGCTCCATTGCGACCAGCAGCATCATGAACACGACCATCGTGAACAACACGCTCAACGACGTGCTCCGACGCGACGCCTTCGGTTACGGAAAGTCGAACGCCTGCGATCCGTGCTCTCCTTGTGAACCGTGCACGTCGGCGTCCGGATCGAAATCGTATAAACGTAACGCTTGGGGACTTGGTTTCGGAACCGGCGGAAAAACACTGCACGACGGCAATGCTTACGGTTACGACCAGAGCTTCGGCGGAACGATTCTCGGCATCGACCGCCAGTTCAAACGCTCGAACCGTTTCGGAACCTACATTTCGTACGGCGAAGGACGCATCTCCAGCGATCTTCTGGACCGCAGCAAGTCGAAAGAACTGCTCGTCGGACTTTACTACCGTAAAAACCTGCGGACCGGCTACGTTTTGGCGAGCGGCGGTCTCGGATACAACCAGTACGACACCGAACGGGCGATTTCGTTCATGAATCGGACCGCGACGAACGAGCACAGTGCTTTCGTCGGAACCGTTTACGGCGAATACGGTCTCGAATTCAAAGGCCAATACGCCAAGTTGCAGCCGTTCCTCGGCTTGCAGTATGTCGGCAACCAACAAGAAGGGTTCACCGAACGCGGTGCCGACAGTTTGAATCTCGTTGCCGACGAAACGACCGGCAACAGTTTCCGTTCGCTGCTCGGAGTCCGAGTCAGCACGGACCTCAACCGTTCACGTCGCGGAGCGTTCTCGCTGTTCGGCCAAGCGGTCTGGATGCACGAATTCCTCGACCAGACGTACACCGGTTTCACGGCTCAGTTCTCGAATCCGGGGATGGTCAACTTCAGTTCGACGTCGAATTTCAAGGTTCGCGGCAACGATCCGGGCCGTGATTGGGCGATCCTCGGCGCCGGCTTGAATTACGATTGCAAGAACTGGCGATTGTTCGGCGGTTACGACGCTTACGTGAACGAACGGCAAGTCCTGCACACCGGCAACGTCGGTCTTGCCTACGGGTGGTAGTTCTCTGACGCTTTTCTCTGGTTCCCCCGTTGAGTCCCGTATCGATTCGATTCGGTACGGGATTTTTCGTTAATCCTCGAAAAACGGGACCGCAAAAACCGTGATCGGGAACCACGGTGCTTGGTTTCGGACTCTTTCACGAAGGTCGAAGTCTGCGAAACGCCTCGGCACAGGCTTTGTAGTTTTCCGACGACATGCCCATGCAACCGTACTCTTCGACGTATCCGATGAAGCCGCCGTTTTCTCCGGCAAGTTCATCGAACAGGCGTTGCGCCTCGGCGTGGATTTCCTCGACGGTTCCCGAGATCGAAACCGTCTGATAGCTGATCGGAATCAGGAAACACTGTCTGCCGCGAAGACGTGTTCCAACCGATGCCGTGTCGACGACGTTCGGTTGCGCAATGTTCAAAACGTCGACGCCGATTTCGTGCAAGTCGTCGATAATCGCTTCGAAATTTCCGCAGCAATGAAACCAGACTTGCAAGCCGAGCTTCCTGGCGTGTTCGAACTGACGGCGATACCGTTCCTTGAAAAGTTTCCGCCAGAGTTTCGGCGAAATCATCAATCCGGTCTGCGTCGCCCAATCGTCGGCAAAATGGATGCCGTGAAAGCCTCGACGCGCAACCAACGTCATCAACTCGTTCTCAAAGTCGATAATCATATCCATCAAGGCCGCGAACCGTTCCGGTTCGAGCAGGAAGTCCCGCATCGAATTTTCGAAACCGCGAAGAAGCGTGTACACCGTGAAGCCGCTCAAATCAAGCGATGCCAAAAGATACCGGTCTTCGGATTCCTTCAGAAACTCCGGCAAACGTCGCATGCGGTCGTCCTCCCGAAGCGGCGGCGAGGCAAACCCCTTGAACGTCTCCCAGTCCGGCAGGAACGGCGTCGTCGGATGCCCCATGGTTCCGTCATCCATCGACTCCAGATGATAGCCCCATTCGTTGTCGCCGGAACCGTTCTCCCGGTGAAGCGACAAATGATAAACCATCACGTCGCCGTCGGTCTGGTCGCAGTTGACGAACCAAGTCGGTATTCGCGACGGCTTTTGAAAGAAGATCGCCTGTTGGACGATTTCCTTGCGAGTGGTCGTTGACATGGATTACGTAAGCACCTGACCAAGTTCTTTTTTAATCTCGCTTTCGATGGTTCCTTTCATCAACATCGCGACAGTCGGCAGGTCGACGTTGATTCCGACCGAGTCGTCCGTCGTGCGCACGGAGCCGGTCAACGAAAAGCCGAGTACCTTGAACGCGAAGTCCATCGAGTACGGATCGACCCATGTTTCGGTCAGGTCCGTGACCGTGTAGGTGTGCTTTTCCTTGATTTCGGCGTGCTTGATCTTCAGGCGACGCGTTGCTTCGTCCTTGCCGAGTTTGTGCGGCATCGATACGGATAAGAGAGGCATGGGGCAGTGAACAGTGAACAGTGAACAGTGAACAGTGAATAACGAGCGATGAACAGCTAACGGATAAAGAACGCTTGCGTCCTTCACTGCTCGCTGTTCACTGTTCGCTGTTCACTAATTCCTTGATTAGCCGGACGGCTTGTCCGATTTCTTCTTTTTGACGAATCGGATCTTCAGGGATTTCGCGTTCGATCGTCAGCGGGCCCCGGTATCCGATTTTCTTGAGCGTTTGAAGGAACAGTCTGGCATCGACCTGTCCGGTTCCGAAGGGAACTTCGCGGCCCCAATCGACACCGGGTTTTCCCGTTGTCGCGACGCCGTCCTTGCAGTGTACACCACGAACGAGATGTCCGACCTTCTTGAGCGCCCCGATCGGATCGCCGATTCCGTAGAGGATCAGGTTCGCCGGGTCGAAATTGATGAAAAGATTCTCACGCTGAACATGCGTGATGAATTCCAACAAGTCTTCAACGTCCTCCTGTCCGGTTTCCAAATGGAGCGTCTGTCCGTTGCCGTCCAAATGGTCGCACAGCAAGCGGATGGTCGTCACGACGTCGCCGTACTGGCTGCAGGTTTGGTCGTGAGGCACGAAACCGATATGACAGCCGATTTCCTTGACTCCAAGTAGTTTCGCGAAGTCGGAGATTTCCTTGGCTTCGGCAAAACGCTCGGCCCGGGTCGCTTCGGGAACGAGGCCGACCGTCTCCGCCGTGATCGCGATCGTTTCGTAGCTTTCGCCGACGAAACCGAGAAAAATCGTCGAAATCGAGATTCCGTAGTCCTTGAGTTTGGCGAGAAAAGCCTTGGCGTTTTCCGGCGTTCGGCTTTCCTTGTGCGGCGTGTGTAGCTGAATTGAGGTCAGTCCGAGTTCGCGGACGATTTCCAGTTTGACACCGAGACCGGCGTCGATGCTCGCGAACACTCCGATGGGCCAATCTGACATGGGCGAAAAAGGGATAGAAGGTTATCGCTCGGAAAAATTCCAGTCTGTTGATTCCGGAGACGTTTTGAGGTTTCCGTTAAGAGAACTCAATCGACAGAACCGGAGATATGCAAGACAGTTCAATGTTTCGCAGGCGGCAACCGACCGCCTCACCCAACCCGCACATATTCTACCTCTTCGACATTTGATTGGCAATCGCTCGCCGAAATGTTTCTTGAATGGTGAAAATTTGCGTTGAATACGGTCTCCGACGCGAGGCCTCCGCTGGCAAGTAACATCCCCAAGCCCGCTTTGCGGCTAAAACGCAAGCGGATCGCCAAACGGATACGAAACGTTCGAACGGAAGCCTTACGTCGACGTAATCCTCTTAAACTCCCCTTGCAGCGGTTTCAAAATTCTGTTATTATCTTGACCGTGTTTCTCATCTATTTCCCTTGGCTTCGACAATTAAGGAGGATTTTATGTCCGAAGATTCAACGATTCCCGTCAACGATCAGCCAGGCGATTCGTCGCAGCAACAAGTCCCCCCGCAGTTCAAATTCGACGACTCCAAAGTCACGGCAACCTACGCCAATTTCTGTCGCGTGACCGGCACTCCGGAAGAGTTGATCATCGACTTCGGGCTCAATCCGCAGCCGATCGGTTTTCCGACGACGCCGATCGTCGTCAACGATCGGATCGTCACGAACTTCTACACCGCCAAGCGAATGCTCATCGCGCTGCAGACGACGATCATGCGGCACGAACAGGCCTTCGGCGTCCTCGAAGTCGACGTCCAAAAACGGCTTAAAAATCAGTAACGAGGAAAAGACGTGAGGCGTTAGGAAGCAGGCGTTAGGCTTCCGTTCGAAAGTTTTATACCCGGTTGACAGTCAGTGTAGAGTGATCAGTGTAGAGTACCGATTCGGCCAAATCATCCAATACGGTACTCTACACTCTACACTTTGTACTCTACACCCATTGTTTGGTGGGTATGTT
>JAVBQW010000035.1:0-9335 GCA_031548665.1 Thermoguttaceae bacterium | reverse complement strand
AAGTTCTCGGCGTTGTTTGTGAACGCAACCTTGATTCTGCCGCAAGACTGGAGGCTGGAGCCCGGAGGGAACGGTTGGAAACCGGGAACTCCAGTCTCCGGCCTACGGTCTCCAGCCTTGTTCAATGTCCGATGTTTTGTAGCTTGCACAGTACAAGTATTAGGCTTGTTCGGAAACGTCAATGTAGGAGAACGCGGAACACTCGGAAAGACGGAACAGACGGAAATCGATTCGACTTCTTTCCGCTTTTTCCGTTATTCCGTGTGTTCCGTGGTCAAAAAAAACGGGGGAACACTCGCTTGGGTCGGATCATGAACGGTTTCCGAACAAGTCTATTGTATGTTTGCACAGGTTATTTATTTACAGATCCTAAAACGCAAACGCAAGGTCGGCCGGGGAAAAATTATTTCAGCGGGATTCTTGTTCCTCTTGAATGTCGATTCGGGCTGTCGTAAAATTGCGGCATCATGCCCGAATTTCATTATGTCGCTCGCAACGAACTCGGATCGAAGATTATTGGAACACTGGATGCCGCCAACGAAACGGAGGCCGCGTCGCAGCTTTCCGCCGGCGGTTTTTTTCCGTTGGAGGTCAAACCGCTCCTGCAGCAGACGACGACAGGCAAGGTCCGTCGGGTCAGCGATCGACAATTGGCCGCATTTTATTCGCAGCTTGCCGACCTGTTGCGTGGCGGCATCCCGCTGCTCCGGGCGCTGAAAATCCTCCAGGACCAGAGTTCGAACACGAACATGAAGTTCGTGCTCGACAACGTTTGTCGTCGGGTCGAGGAGGGCGAAACGTTGGCCGAGGCGATGCTCCGCTATCAAATCGTGTTCGGCGAAATCGGCATCCAGATGATCCGGGCGGGCAGTGAGGGCGGTTTCCTTGAAGAATCCCTCGTCCACGTTGCCGACTACACCGAGGCGCAGGACGACTTGAGAGGCCGGATCACTGGGGCGCTGGTCTATCCGGTGACGTTGTTCTGCTTTATGATTATCATCGTCAGTGTGATTCTTTTGTTCCTCGTTCCGTATTTCGATGTACTGTTCCAGGATCTGCGGCGTCGCGGTGAGTTGCCGCCGCTTACCGAAGCCCTGCTCTTCGTTTCCAAGCGGATGAAATACATCCTGTTTGTCGCCTTGCCGGTGTTCGCCGGCGGATTCGCCTGGTTTCGAATCTGGAACCGGACCGAACACGGTCGCCGAACCGTCGACCGCTTCAAGCTGCGGACGCCGATCATCGGGCCGGTATACGAAGGTTTCGCCGTCGCCCGATTTTGTCGGGTGCTCGGTACGCTCCTGAAGAACGGTGTTCCGATCGTCAAGTCGCTGGACATCGCGGCGGACGCCACGGGAAACAAGATTCTCGTCGACGCCGTGAAAAAAGCGGCGGAAAATATTACGAGCGGTTCCCGGCTCGCGGAACCTTTGGCGGCCTCCGGTTGCTTTCCTCGTTCCGTCGTCGAAATGATCGCCGTCGCCGAGGAATCGAACACACTGGACTCCGTACTCGTCGAGATTTCCACGTCGTTGGAGAAAAGGAATTGGCGGGCTCTGGACATCGCAACGAAATTTATCGAGCCGCTCATGTTGATCGTTCTCGGCGGCGTCGTGCTTTTCCTCGTCCTCGCCCTCATGCTGCCGGTGTTCAATATGAGCAGTACGGTGTAACGAACAACGAACAACGAACAGTGAACAACGAATAACATGCATAAAAATCCTCTTGTTTATGTTGTTGCGTTCCTCGTCGTTTTGTCCTTGGAAAAATGTTTCGCCGAGCCGGTGTTCCTCGAACTCTCCGAGGCTCCGAAGGACGGGCTTGTCGTCTGTCCGATCGACCTGACACCGGCCGCGAACTGGCTCGGTGTCGACAAGATGCCGTTGGTCGAATTCTATTCCGGTGATCGAAAACTCGACGCGATTTTTGTTTCCGGTTCCGAAAATCCTTTGCGAGGAACTTTTGTCGCCGTGTTGCCGGACGACGTTCCCAAAGGCAAGCCCTGTCGGTTGCGAATCGGGAATCCGGACGGCGGCGGCAAGGCGGAGTTCTCCGTGCCGCCGGTCGCCGATTCCGCTGCGGCGAAAATCTTTTTCGATGCGAAAAAACTCGGCGGTCTGCCGTCGAAAATTCTTTTTAACAAGAACGAAAAAAACCTCGAATCGCTAAAATGGTTCGACCGACTGCACGATCCGGCGACGGGTTCGTGGAATATCTCGAACGATAAAAACGCTTCGGTCGAAGTAATCGAAGCCAAACCGTTCCTGACGGTCGTCCGGACGGCGGCGGCGTTTCAACGCCCGGACGGTTCGACGCCGTCGTCGAAACCACAGGCCCTGTACGACTGGTTCTTTTTTCCGCAACGGGAACTCGTTTACGTCGTCGCCGACTGGAAACAGAACGAACCGACCGAATGGAAGGAAAAGCATTTTCTCGAACTGCACATTCCGGACGGCTCGTTTTCAAAGTGGTTCGGCGACGACAAATCGGGAACATTCACGGGATCGCAGAATTCCCAAACATTTAGCCGGTACTCCGGCTTCCTCGACGATCAAAACAACGTGATCGCGACAATCGCCCCCGGAACGGTTCTCTACGACGGCCTGAACAGTTTCGGCCCCTATCTGATGCCTCGCGGTCACGACGCCTGGAAACCGTGGACGGACACGAAGCAACGTTTCTCGGCTTGGCTCTGGATCGGCAACACGCCGGATCCCGTCAAAACGCTGCAAGCGGCCTACGAAACGGTCCGCGCGATGCCGCAAGCCCGGATCGTGATTCCCGAATTCGAAAAGCCCGCCAAGGACTGGAAAACCGCCGTGTTGAACGATCTTTTTTTGTCCGGAAAGATTTCGTCCAAAAAAGAACTCGAACGGCTTCGAAACGTCGAAAAGCTGCCGGAGAGTTGGGCGGAGATCGAACGGGGGGATCTCGGGGCGATCCTCGAAATCGCCGACGACGGCAAGATGGGAAAAGGGCTGCGACTTCTTTCGTTGGTCGACAAATACACGAACACCGTTCTTTCGGCGCGGGACTCCCTTCCGCTCTTTGCGCTGGAGGTCCTCGACAAACAGACCGGGAAAACCGTTTCGATAACATCCGACAGCGGTTGGAAAAACGTCGAAAGAAACGACGGCTCCGAAATATTTTCCTTGACGGGAATCGACCTGCCGGACGCGAAAAATTTACGAGTCCGCGTCAGACCGTTGATCGCACGCCCCGGAATGAGACTTTCCAGTCATCTCGGAATCAGTTGGAATTTTGAAATACTGGATATTCCGGACCGATACGAATTACGAAAACTGTCGGCTCCGCAGATTGCGTTGCGAAATCTCGGGCCGTCGATGAAAGTGTTCTATCCGCACGCCTCCGGCGTCGTGAAGGAGGACCCCGTCGGGAAGGAACTCCGTTGGAGCGGAACGTATCCGAGCGGTTGGTGCTCGATGCAATACACAGCGGCCTACGACGAAACGAAAAAGACGGGACTGTACGTCGATGCGATGGACGGGGGATGCGTCAAGTCGATTCGTGTCGAGGGAAATTCCGTTTCGGATTCGCTCAATATCCATTATGATGTTCCGCTTCCGCTTGGCGGTTCGAATTCGAAAATCAATCTTCACGGCGGTGTTTGGCGAGCGATGAACGGCGATTGGTACGACGCCGCCGTGATCTACCGGAATTGGATTCGCAATGCGGCTCCGTGGTATCCGAAACAAAAACTCGGTCCCGAAGGTCGGGCCGACACGCCGCAGTGGATGAAGGAACTCTGCGTCTGGGCGATGTGCGGCGACTCGCCGCAAAAAATGCCCGAAACGATGAAAAAGTTCACCGAGGCGCTCGGCGTGCCGACCGGCGTCCATTGGTATAACTGGCATCAAATTCCGTTCGATAACGATTATCCCCATTATTTCCCGACGAAGGACGGATTCAAGGAAGCCGTCGCGGAAATCCAGAAAAACACGAATTTATCAAAAGGCGCGATTGAGCCAACCAGCGCCAGCGACCAACGGGAGCGAGTTGAGTCGCCGGAGCGGAAGCTCCTGACCGGCCGTACGCCGACGTACGTGATGCCTTATATCAATGGTCGTTTATGGGATACGAGAGATAAAGGACAGGAGGATTTTCAATTCACGTCGGTCGCCTTGGATGGCGCAACGAAAAAAGAGGACGGCAAGCCCTATATCGAAACCTACGGCAGCAAGGAATCCGACGGCTCGAAGGTCGAACTCGGCGTGATGTGCCCCTCGACAGAGGTTTGGAAAAACAAGGTCAAGGAAAACACGCTTCGGCTTTTGGTCGACAACGACGTCCACGGCGTCTACATCGATCAGGTCGCGGCGGCGAAGCCGGAATTGTGTTTCGACAAATCGCACGGACATCCGCTTGCTGGCGGCGCTTGGTGGAACAGCGAATATTGGGACATGTTCGAGAAAATCCGTGCCGAAATGCCGCCGGGCAAAATGCTGACGACGGAATGCAACGCCGAACCCTTCGTCAACGTGTTCGACGGCTATCTGACCTGGCATTTTCAGTACCAGGATCAGGTTCCGGCCTTCGCGGCGGTCTACGGCGGCTCCGTGCAGATGTTCGGCCGGGCGTATCGCGGCGGTCCGAGCCAGGTTCTCGCCGACCGGATGAAAGCGGCAGAACAATTGGTGTACGGCGAACAGATCGGCTGGCTTGATCCGCGAATCGTCGACGATCCGGCAAGATTTCCATTTTTCAAAGCGGTCGTTCAAACCCGGTTCAAGCACCGCGACTATTTCTACAAGGGCGAAATGGTCCGGCCGCCGAAATTGTCGGACGAGATACCGACCGTAACGGCCGACTGGCAATGGTCCGGCGAAACGATCATCACGACGGACGCAGTTTTCACCGGGGCCTGGCGAAAAACGGACGGAAAAGGAAACACCGTTTCGGCGGTTTTCTTTTTCGTGAACGTTTCCGACAAGCCGATCACGAGCCGCGTCGCGGTTCGGTTCGACGAAATCGGGCTGAAGAATAAAGCGGCGGCGTTTGAAAACCCGTTGACGTTCGAACCCGGCGTTCCGTTGGCGATCGAAATCGTTCCGTGAAATATTCGATGATTTGACCCCGAAACGCCGGAGTACCGGCTAAATGAAGAGGAGGATTTTTCATGAGCAGGTTGTTTTTCTTTTTCGTTTTATTCTGTAGTATGCCGGTCGTCGCCGAGACGACGGTCAAGATCGACGCCGCGAATTCCGGCGAACAAATTTCGCCGTACATTTACGGACAATTTATCGAACATTTGGGCCGCTGCATCAACGGCGGCGGTATCTGGGCCGAAATGCTCGAAGACCGGAAATTTTTCTATCCCGTCGGCGACAAAGAATCACCGTGGAAGTCGATCTACGATTGCCGCCTGCGCATGGTCGAGAGCGGAGCGTTTGTCGGAAAGCATTCGCCGGAATCCTTTACGACGGACGACGACAAACCCCGTTGGCTTGGCGTCTGGCAAAAGGAACTTGCCGTTCGAAAAGGCAAAGCTTATCCCGGATACGCCTGGATCAAGGTCTCCGAAGGCATCGAAAAGGTCGAGGTTCATTTTCATTGGAACCCGGCCAAACACGAAGACCACGACGCCTTCAAGATGCCCGTCAAGGTCGGCGACTATTACAAAATCGATTTCGAATTCAAACCGACGGCCGATTCCGACGACGTGATGATCGAAATCGCGGCCTTCGGCAAGGGAACCTTTACGGTCGGCTGCGTCAGTCTGATGCCTTCGGACAACGTCCACGGAATGCGGGCCGATACGCTGGAATTACTGAAACAGCTCGATTCGCCGGTTTATCGTTGGCCGGGCGGCAACTTTGTCAGCGGATATGATTGGAAGGACGGAATCGGCGACCGCGACAAACGGCCGCCACGAAAAAATCCCGCTTGGAAAGGCGTCGAACCGAACGATTTCGGTCTCGACGAATTCATGCAATTTTGTAACGTCCTGAAAACGGAACCGTATATCGCCGTGAACACGGGGAACGGCGACGTCGCCGCCGCCGTCGAAGAACTCGAATACGCCAACGGCTTGTCGAGCACTCCGATGGGCAAGCTCCGCAAGCAAAACGGTCACGCGGCCCCCTATGGCGTGATCTGGTGGGGGATCGGCAACGAAATGTACGGAAACTGGCAGATCGGACACATGCCGGTCGAAAAGTACGTCGAAAAGAACAACGCGTTCGTCGACGCCTTCCGAAAGAAGGATTCGAATGTCAAATGCATCGCGGTCGGCAACGTCGGCACATGGGACGAGGTTTTTCTACCAGGCGCAGCCAAGCATATGGATTTGGTCAGCGAACATTTTTACGATCACGCAAGAAAAGAGCACTCGGTATTGCAGCATGTTCGCATGATTCCGAATTCCATCAAACGAATTGCCGAGGCGCATCGAAAATACAGGGAAACGCTGCCCGGATTCAAAGACGTCACGCCGCCGATTCCGATCGCGCTGGACGAATGGAATTATTGGCACAAAACGGAACAGGTGTTCGGCGAACTCGGGATCCGATACACGATGCAGGACGGTCTGGGTATCGCGGCGGGAATTCATGAATTCGCCCGACAGGCCGATCTGTATTTCATGGCGAACTATGCGCAAACCGTCAACGTGATCGGCTGCATCAAGACGAGCAAAACCGCCGCCCAAATGGAAACGACCGGCCTCGCGCTGGAACTCTACCGCAAGCAATTCGGGAACGTCGCCGTCAAAACGGATTGCGCCAACCCGGCTCTCGACGTCCAAGCGGCGACCGCCGATTCCGGGAAGTCGTTGACCGTCGGCATCGTGAATACGTCGGACAAGGAGGAAACGGTCAAACTCGACGTCGCCGGATTCGACGTCGCCGGAAAAAACGCGAAAGTGTTCGTGATCGCCGATCCGCGGAACGATCCGATGGGATTCAACGATCCCGACGTGGCGCAACGGATTGGCGTTGCGGAATCGGAATTGAAATCGTTCGACGGCAGCATCCTTGCCAAACCGTTCAGCGTCACGTTGTTGCGGTTGGAGAATCCTTCGGTTCCGGAAACGAAAGCCGCTTTCCGACAACAGCAACGTCGGTCGCTTCCCTTTCGAAGCGGCTTTCCCCGCATGACGAAGCCCGGTCGGTTCATGTAGACCTCAAAACTCGAAGCGACCGGTAGAATTCAAGCTCAACCGGTTAGGGAACAGCATCAAAATATACTGCGAAACGGCATTCGACTGACACTTTGAGGAAAGGTTTTGCTGTTTCGCTTTTTTTCGTAAAGTCAAAACCGCCGAACGATGAGCCGACCAACGGAAGGCGGCGTCGATGAAGCCGAAGGCAGCCGCCTTACCGTGCTACGGTATAACCTGTCCAAAGAGCCCTAAGTGATTGCGCGAAAATAACATTTCAAATTGTACGAAATCGAATCTGATTCTACCCCCAAGTTCCGGCGGAGTACCGCCTTCACTTGGGGCTCTTTTTGATGGTTTATTTACGCGCACGTCCAAAGCGGTGTCGGCCGAAAATCGTTTTGCGCAAAAAAGAACCGGGCCCTTTGGGCCCGGTTCTCTGTTCAATTCTTTTCTCGCCCTCTTGTCGCTTTACGACCAGTTTTCGAGCAAGGCTTTGAGCATGGATTCGATTTCTTCGATTTCCTCATCACCGTCGTCTTTCAACGGCTGGAGCAGTTGAATTCCCTTGCTGCAGTCGGTTCTCGCCGCATCGAGATTGTTCAGCGAAGCAAAAGCGTTCGCTCGATTGGCGTATGAAGTCGCCAACGAAGGGACGAAAATCATCCGTTCTTCATCGTCCAGATCAAAATCCTCGCTTTGGATTTTTTCACGGAGTTCGATTGCCTTGTTAAATTCGGCAAGGGCCTCGTCGAAGCAGTTCAGGTTCATCGACGCAAACCCGCTGTTTTCAAAGGCTGCCGCATATTGACTGACAAGCGTTGGATCCGCGTCTTTGGCGAAATCGGCGAAACCCGCGATCACCTGTTTGAATACTGCTTGGGATTCCGTAAACGCTTCGATATCCAATAGCATGGCTCCCTGCGTTGCGTACGCATTGAAGAGATCGATTCGGGCTGCAAGATCTCCGCCGGCGGCAAGTCGGTCAAGGATTTCGATTGCTCGAGTCACGTCGAGGAGAACCGCGTCGAATTTCTGCTTTCGTTCCGCCGCCGACTCGAATTCCTGATTCAGATACGCTTCGTAGTACGCGGTACATCGGTCCATCAAGACGTTGGCGAGTTCCCGTTCGTGTTCGAGTTGGCCCATGTCGATCAATTCGACATAGAGCCGCATGGCGCGATTATAAGCATCGACGATTTTGTCCAGCGGACGATCAAGGTCTCGCAATAGACTTCCTTGGGCGACGCTGACTTTCGCCATGTAGAATCGGGTATCCAGATCACTGATCTTTTCCACGGCTCTGAAGGCGAGGAAGGCGTCGTCGAAATCTTTTTCCGCCTTCTCATATTCGCCGGTTTCGTGAAAAATCATTCCACGATTCAGTTTAATGCCGGCAATATCGTATTTCGCTTCGCCGTCGCCCTTGTTGTCGAGCGGCAGCATCGCTTCGATCGCTTGGTCGTAACACTGGACGGCCTTCTCCAAATCGTCGTAATCGTTGAACGTCACGGCTCGATGGAGAAAAACGGTTCCGAGCTTTCGACGAATTTCGTCGTCTTCGCCCTGCGACAGGGTTTGTTGGAGAACGTTTTCGGCCTTGGAATACAGTTCGAGAATCTCGTCCAGCTCGGCCTCTTCTTCGTAGAGAGCAATCGCCAACATGACATAGGACTCGGCGAGTTCCTCCTGTTGTTCGATAGTTCGCGTTCGAATCTTTTCCAACTCGGCGATCCTTGTTCGGATTCCCTCTTCGTCGAATTTCGGTTCGTCGTCTCCGAACACTGCCGCCAAAGGCAGCGCCACTGCTCCCGCCGTCCAAGCCAACATCATACCTGGGTCGAAGGAAGAAAAAAAAGACATCACTTCAGAAAATACGGACATTTTTCTACCTCGCGTTGTTATCGAACAGTTGATTCGTCGGAATCGGTGGAAAAGTCAAACGACACGCAAATCCTCCGGTTTCGTGCCGAAGAACCCCAAAGACGTGATTATACTCGAAAAAGAGTTGATAAGCAAGCCGGGAGAAACAGGCCCCAGGAGAGCTGCAAGTTTGGAATTGCGAACAAAGTATCGGTTTTGAGCGTAGTAACGGAGTCGGCAGGATGCCGTTTCTCAGATTTTTCTCGAAAACAAGGAGGTTTGCCATGTCCGTCGTGTCACTCAACACGCTCGCCGAAGCCGTTCAGGCCATTCCCGATCCTCGCTCCAAACAAGGAGT
>JAVBQW010000167.1:0-6383 GCA_031548665.1 Thermoguttaceae bacterium | reverse complement strand
TGCGAAAGCGGAAAATTCGCGATGTTGGCAAGCTGCAACGCTTCTTGCGTCGCTCGCCGCAGCTGTTTTCCAAAACCGAATGCCGAAACTATTTCCGACACGCCGGATACACCGTACACTAAATTTTGAAATGCTCTAGGCAATAATTTGATAGGATTGTGTCTAGATTCAAATCATTTTCAGATTATTATTGAAGACGAAAACAGCGAAACCCGGTCATACTGAAGTTTTCAGCGATCAAAATTCACCAAATCAATGGATAAAAGTGATGGATTACTTGCATCTGGAACGACAAGTCCTTGATAGGACAACAGTAACGCCGACCGGATTATTTCCACAATTCGGAGCCGTGCGGAGTCCCCTGTCGGATACCTTCGTATCCCGACAGAAAAAAGACGGTTTTGATGCCATGCCGCTTCAAATCGGGCATTATCGGATTCTCGACCAAATCGGTAAGGGTGGGATGGGAACCATCTACCGGGTCGAGCATGTTTTCCTGAAACGGAATTTCGCCATGAAGGTCATCAATTCCAAGTTGCTTGGCGACCCACGGATTGCCGGTTACTTCTCGATGGAAACCCTCTTGATGGGGAGTTTGCAACACCCGAACATCGTTCAGACAACCGATGCGGGGAACGATGACGGTCGATTGTTCATCGTCATGGAGCTTCTTCACGGAAACGATTTGACGAAGCATGTCGAAGAGCACGGGCCGCTCCCCGTCAGCCTGGCCTTGGAGTATCTGAAACAAGCCGCGCAAGGGTTGGCGGCGGCTCATTCGGAAGGAATTATTCATCGAGACGTCAAGCCGTCGAATCTTTTCCTGACGGAGGACGGCGTTATCAAGTTGCTTGATCTTGGAGTCGCAAAAAACGTCGGCATTGAGAGCGACCGTTCGTGTACTCACGAGTTGGGAGCCAATCGCCCGTCCGGCTCCGGACTCATCGGCAGTCCCGGCTTCATGGCGCCCGAACAAATCCTTGAAAGTCGTTCCGACGCCCGAAGCGACATCTATTCTCTCGGTTGTACGTTTTATTTCATGTTGACGGGTCGTTTACCCTTCGATGCCCCGGAATACCCCGATGTCAAAAGTATCCTTGACGCTCATGTCGAAAAAGAAATCCCTTCCTTGATGATTTATCGGGATGACTTGAATGACCGTACGGATGATTTCGTGCGAAAAATGACGGACAAAAATCCTTCGCGGCGATTCCAGACGATGAAACAACTGGCGACGGTCATCGAAAAGCCGGCAGCCCACATTTCAACGAGAAAGAAAACCGACCGTCCCGCAAAACGCCGCCGTTTTACACCCGTAACGGGTGGTTTTTCCGCTTCGCGTTTGCGCAACCGCCCTGCGTTGCAGGGCTTCTCGAAGTTCGTTTCGGGGATTTTCAACCGAATTCAACCTTCCCTGGCCGTTTCCGCGATGATCCTGATGTTGTTCGCGTTCGGCCTTTCCTTCGCCCATCCGGGTAACGAACTCTTCGGTTTATGTTCCGAACAGGCATGTAACGAACCTTGCATGAAACCGGCTTCATGTCCTGTACAGGAAGAATGCACCCCGCAAAAATGCGGCACGGATACCGACAATGATGCCTGCTCCGGTTTCCTGGGCATGCTCTGTTGCAACTATAGCGACAGGAGCCGATGTGCGTCAAATTAACGGGGTGATAGCGATTATCTGAATCCCCATTTCAATATTATCGATACATTTATTTTGCATCACGGAGAAATGACATGAAAAAACGTCTATTAGGCAAAAGTGGTTTGGAAGTTTCGGCCCTCGGCCTCGGCTGTATGGGGATGAGTTTCGGTTATGGACCGCCGAGCGATAAAAACGAGATGATCGCCCTGATGCGACACGCCGTCGACCGGGGTGTGACCTTCTTCGATACCGCCGAGGTTTACGGGCCGTACACGAATGAACTGCTTGTCGGCGAGGCGCTGTCGCCGGTTCGGGACAAGGTGGTCATCGCGACGAAATTCGGTTTCCAATTCACGGACGGCAAGCAAGCGGGTTTGAACAGTCGACCGGAACATATCAAGGAAGTCGCCGACGCTTCGTTGAAACGACTCGGCGTTGAATATATCGACCTGTTATATCAGCACCGCGTCGATCCGAACGTTCCGATTGAAGACGTCGCCGGTGCCGTGAAGGAATTGATCGTGGCAGGTAAAGTCAAATACTTCGGCCTGTCCGAGCCGGGTGCCGGAACGATTCGAAAAGCTCATGCCGTTCAGCCGGTCGCGGCGGTTCAAAACGAATATTCGCTCTGGTGGCGAAAACCGGAGAAGGAAATCATTCCGACGCTGGAAGAACTCGGCATCGGACTGGTTCCCTACAGCCCGCTCGGAAAGGGCTATCTGACGGGCAAGTTCGATGAAAACACGCAGTACGATCCTAATGATTTCCGCAACACTCTGCCCCGATTCACTCCCGAAGCCCGGAAAGTGAACCAGGCGATGGTCGCCCTGCTCGGCGACATGGCGAAGCGGAAGAATGCGACACCGGCGCAAATCGCCCTCGGGTGGATTTTGGCGCAGAAACCGTGGATTGTGCCGATTCCCGGTACGCGCAAGCAGGAACGGCTGGACGAAAACCTCGGCGCCGTCAATGTCGAACTGACGCCGGACGATCTCCATGAAATCGACGAAGCCGCCGCGAAAATCACGCTCATGGGTGATCGTTACCCCGAAGCCCTGGAAAAGATGACCGGCCTTTGAGCCATTGCCCGTTTTTTTGAAAAAAGAGCCCCGCTGCTGTCTTGGAGACCAACCATGAGAGATATTTTACGTTCATTATTTATCGTTATCGTTTCAACGCCGGTTTTCGCCGCCGACTGGATGCAGTGGCGAGGCCCGAACCATGACGGCGTTTCCACGGAGACCGGCCTCTTGAACGCCTGGCCCGAAGGCGGACCGAAACTGCTCTGGAAGTCGGAAAATCTTGGAGTCGGTTACTCGGACCTGATTTTTCACGACAATAAAATCTTCAGCATGGGGGACAACGGTGACGCAAGCACTTTGTTCGCCCTTGATATCGCCAACGGCAACCGGCTTTGGACCGCCAAGGTCGGGGAAGCGGGAGGCAATTATCCGGGGACACGCTGTACGCCCGCCACCGACGGCAAGCTCGTTTTCGCAATCGGTCAGTTCGGCGACTTCGTTTGCGTCGAGGCCGAAACTGGAAAACTGTTATGGAAAGTCAACGTGGCTTCGGAATACGGCGGGAAATACATGTCAAGTTGGAATTTCTCGATGTCCCCCATCATCGACGGCGACCGCGTCGTCCTACCCATCGGCGGCGACAATGGAGCGGTCATCGCTTTTGAAAAGATCGCTGAAGGCCCGAAAGTCCTCTGGCAAAGCAAGGAGATCACCGACGAAGCCGCCTATACCTCCATCGTACCGTTGACGATCGACGACAAAAAACAATATATCGTCCTGACCGCCCAACGCATTGCCGGACTCGATCCCGAAGATGGAAAAATTCTCTGGCAGGCTCCTTTCCCCGGCAAGGTCGCGGTTTGCAGCGATCCGGTTTATTGGATGGACGGCAAGGACACCTGCTATCTCATGGCTTCCAGTGGTTATGGTGTCGGGGTGCGTGGGTACAAAGTGACCGCTAAAGACGGGCTGTTTGCCGTCGAAGAAATTTTTTCCGACGCTAAGTTACAGAGCCATCATGGCGGCCTCGTTCAAGTCGACGGGCATGTCTACATGCTCACACAGCGGGAATTGGTGTGTGTCGATCCGGTATCCGGCGAAATCCTCTGGAACAACCGGAGCGTTGGGAAGGGCTCGATTTTCGCTGTGGACGGCAAGCTCATCGTTCGCGCCGAGTTCGGTGCCGGAACCGTGGCTCTGGTCGAAGCGACGCCGGAAGCCTACAAAGAAATCTCACGTTTCGATCAGCCCGACCGCTCGGACAAAAACAGCTGGACTTATCCGCAAGTTTATGACGGCAAGCTCTATCTGCGGGATCAGAATGTGCTTTTGTGTTACATGGTATCAGCCAAGTCGGAGTAATTGCATCATGAAAATCAAAACAAAAACACACGTCATTTGGTATTGCACGATTCTCTGTGCCCTTGCGATCGGATCGGTCTTTGCGGACGACACGACGGAAAAGCGGATTCGACTTGATGTGGATGGAAAGAAAATATCCGACGTGCTTGCGGAGCTTGCGGACCATACCGGCTTGAAGTTGGTCACGAAGATTCGCCCTGCCGGAACCTTTGGGAAAATCGAAGGACTCGACCGGGAACAGACGCCGTCGGAAATCATCGCCCGGATCAACGATTCATGGAAATCCGGTACGGGCTGGTTCGAACTTGTACGGAAAGACGATCAATTGATCTTTCAGCTTGCGCAGAAGAAAACTTTGAACGTCAATACAAAAGTAATCAATGCCAAAACGAAAGAACCCGTCAAAAACGTTGCCGTATACGAAGGAGGTTTCCCCGAGAACGACGACGCCAAGCCCGCAACTTGGCGCGACGAAAAACAGTCCTTGCCGGAGGGGAACGGCGTCGTTTCGGTCACGTTCGAGCGTGGCCAATCTTTGATGATTCCCCTTCGCTTTGACGCGGAGGGTTATGCGTCGAAAACTGAAATTCACGGTTTGCGCGGAGGTATTGTCGAATGTACGATTGAATTGGAGTCCCGTCCACGATTGCCTGTACGGATCGTTTCACCGGACGGCAAGCCCGCTTCGAATGCGGAGATGTTCCTGTATCCCGCCGCCGGTCATGCGGGCAATTTGGACCTCACCCCCGATTCTTCGTTCGCCGCTTTCGGACGAGCATGGACGAGTGATGCGGAGGGAAACTGCACGATTACTGAAACCGAAAGCGATTATTACCTCATTGCCCGACATGCGCAGGGTGTCGCCGTCGTTTCGTCCGAAGCTCTGCGAAGCGAAAAGAATGTGTCGCTGCTTCCTTGGGTTCGGATCGAAGGAACGATCAAAGAGGGAAATAGAATTGTCGCGGATACGTTGGTGATGCTGTCGACGGATGTTTGTGAAACTGTATCGAATTTCGAAAATTTGACGGAAAAACGCTTGCCGATTCAATTTCAGCAGGAAACCAAAACCGACGACCGGGGAAATTTCGTCATCGAGAAAACGTTCCCGAACGGAAAAGGGGACGAATTCTTTCCGGACGCTTATTCGCGGGTTCAATATTGTCGAGAAACCGACTTGTTCGGCATGAAATTTCCCTGCCCGGTCAAAACGACCGTGTTGCGAACAAAGGCGGGAAAGACCGATGTCATCGAGATCGGCGGGCAAAGCGTTACCGTTACAGGCCGGATCGCGCAGGGCGAAAGGAGCAAAGGCAAAACCATTCGATACCACGTTGAGTTGTTTCGCTGTATCGGGGATTCCACCGAGTGCGTTCCTGCTGGAGCCCGGCTCCCGAAGAACGTTCTGGATCAATTGGGCGGTCGTTCCTGGTTCTACGAAGGAAGCACGTTTTACAAGCCGCCGCCGAATTTCGACGGCAAGTTTCAGTTTGAAGGCATCGAACCAGGCCGCTATCGGATTCAGGTCAACTACACGGGAGGCAAATCGTCGCCCGAAGCGATTGTTCTTCCACAAATCATTGTCGTTCCTGAAAATAATCCGTCGATCCAAAACGATATGTTCGATATTGGAACTGTTGAGTTCTAACACAGATTCAGCGAATCGACCATCGCGAATGACAGAGCGACATGCGTTACTCCGCACCAAAACTCGCCTAGGTCCGACATCACCTTGAGTTGCTTCATTGCATCGAGGATTCGGATGATTACGATGAAGTAGAAATGACTCGATTTCGGCAAAGAAGTCCGAACAACACCGGGACCATCAGCAGGACAAGGACGGTCGAAAACATCAGGCCGAAGCTCAAACTGACCGCCAACAGCACCAATGATTGCGTGTGGAACGAGTTCTCGAATATCAAAAGTGAAATGCAGCCGACGGTCGTGATCGCCGTAAAAACACCGCGCAGAACCGAAGGCGTCTAAGACAATGTCGCAGTGACACGCGTACGCCGTAGAAAAACTCCTATTGCCGGAAATTGATACTCTGTTCCGTCCAGAGGCCACCGCGAGGATGAACATGCGCCCAAGGCAATGAGGTTCTCACTCACCGCCATTTACGATAGTCGGAAGCGATTCTCGCTTCACTATGGGTAATTTAGCACGGGTTTTCATGGTTGTCAATCATGACGGGGAAATTTTTGGTCGGCTGCTCAGACCGTCTTCAAGTTTCACGGAAAAAATTGCGAACAGATGTGGGGATTTCTTCGTAGGGAGAACAGGACGTGAATGGTTCGCGTCGTTTTTTCTCACAAGGAGGTTACAAAATGCCCGCCGCCGAAGCCCGCTCCACT
>JAVBQW010000211.1:0-11934 GCA_031548665.1 Thermoguttaceae bacterium | reverse complement strand
GTTCGAGTGCTCGAACGAACTGTTCAACAAAATCCAAAAGGCGACGCTCTGGTCGTATCGGGGCAATTTCGTGAACGGCGTGCCGACCGACTGTCCGCACCGGGAGAAGAACGGCTGGACCGGCGACGCGCAACTCGCCGTCGAACAGGCGCAGTACAATTGGGAGAACACCGCGTGTTACGAAAAATGGATCCGCGACCTGCTCGACGAACAGCGGCCCGACGGCAACCTGCCGGGGATCGTGCCGACCAGCGGTTGGGGATACCAATGGGGCAACGGTCCCGCGTGGGACTCCGCGCTTTGCATCATTCCGTGGACGCTGTACCAATACAAAGGGGACAAGCGGATTCTCGAAGAATCCTACGACGGTATGAAAAAATACGTCGATTATCTGACGAGCCGGGCCAAGGAGAACGGTCTCGTCTATCACGGCCTGAGCGATTGGTGTCCCGCCAACACGAAAACCGACGCCGTCGTGACGTCCAGCGTGTATTACTTTCTCGATGCGCAGATCGTTTCGAAAACGGCCAAGCTGCTTGGCAAGGAAGACGACGCCCTTCAATACGAACGTTTGGCGGGCCGAATCGCCGACGCTTACGCCAAAGAACTGATCAAGGAAGACGGAACAATCGCCAACGGTTCGCAAACATCGCAAAGTTTTGCGATTTATGCAAAAATATTCGTGGCGATGAACCAAGACGAACTTCGCTGCGTCGACTGGAGCCAATACCAAAGAAAGCTGTTCGAAGCGGTTCACCGAGCGGACGATCATCTCGACGTCGGTATTCTCGGCGCCAAATCGTTGTTTCGTGTCCTATCGGAAAACGGTCGGACCGATCTGGTGATGAAAATTCTGAACCAGAAGACGGCGCCGAGTTACGGCAATTGGTTCGAACGGGGCGCAACGACGCTTTGGGAAGATTGGGGCGACGGTGCTTCGCGCAACCATATCATGTTCGGCGATATTTCGGGGTGGTTTTATCAGACGCTCGGCGGCATTGGAAGTATAACCGCTTTTAAGGATATGTGGTTGAAACCCGAATTTCCGAACGGAATCGATTGGGTGAAAGCGGAACACGATTCGCCGTACGGCATGGTCAAGACCGATTGGAAACGCAACGGCAAGAAGATCACGCTCAACGTTTCCGTTCCGGTCAACACGAAAGCTCGTTACGGAGACAAAGAACTCGGCAGCGGCGATTATTCGTTCGAAATCGACGACGTTCGATAAAAACACGGCGTAACGAGCTGCGTCCTGCGGTCGCAGAGGACACGGTCATTACTCAACATTCTGCGACCGCAGGTCGCAGCTCGTTATTCTCTTTTTCAAACAATGCGAAACTTTTTTCTTCTCTGCGCGATTTTCGTAACGTTGACCACCGCCTTGGCGATTCCCGAAGGCGGAACGCCGATATTGAAACAGGATCCGATCGCGTCCTTGCGGGACTCGGCCAATTCCTTCGGAAATCTGAAAGTCGTCATCCCCGACGACGCGGATTCCCGTGCGAAAAAAATCGATCGGGCCGTACGCTGCGAAATTACGAAATCTCCCGACCATGCTTGGGATCTGCAATTCCAGTTCCGGATCGAACGCAAGGTCGAAAAGAACGACGTGCTCCTCGCCCGGTTCAAAGCCCGATCCGTCCGCGCCAAGGCGGAAACAGGTTGCGGCGTGATCCGACCGCTCTTCGAAAAAGCGGGCCCGCCCCACGACAAATCCTTGAGCGTCGATCTCGAATTGACTCCGGAATGGAAGGAGTATTTCCTGCCGTTCAAGTCCCTCGAATCTTACGAACCCGGCAAGGCGAGCGCCGGATTCCATCTCGGTTTCCTAGAGCAAACGGTCGAAATCGCCGACTTCGACGTTTTTTCGTACGGACCCGGTTTCGACATGAAAAAACTTCCACGAACTTCGTTCGGATATAAAGGGCAGGAACCCGACGCTGCTTGGCGCAAAGAAGCCGAAAAACGTATCGAAAATATTCGCAAGGGTAATTTGACGATTTCCGTACAAGACGAAAAGGGAAAACCGGTCGTCGGAGCGGACGTCGAAATCCGAATGAAGCGACACGCTTTCGGTTGGGGCTCCGCCGTAACGGCCCGAAACATCCTGCAAGAGGGAAAGGACGGCGACCGTTACCGCGAAGTGATCGAGAAGCATTTCACCCGCGTCGTTTTCGAGAACGACCTGAAATGGGGCGTTTGGGAGAACGAAAAGAACCGCGAGGCGACCTTGAAAGCCGCTCGCTGGCTTCGGGATCGGAACATTGAAATTCGCGGACATTGCCTGATTTGGCCGTCCTGGAAACACACGCCGAAGGACCTGCAAGGACTCGCCGCCGATCCGGACGCCCTGCGCCGCCGCATCGACGGACATATCGAACAGGAAGTCTCCACGATGAAGGGGCTGCTCGTCGACTGGGACGTGATCAACGAACCGTTCGACAACAACGACGTGATGAAAGTCCTCGGCGACGCCGAAATGGTCCGTTGGTTTAAGCTCGCCCGGGAAAAGGACCCGACCGTCAATCTTTATTTGAACGATTATTCGATCCTCTCCGGCGGCGGGATCGACCGAAAACATCAGGATCATTTCGAGAAGACGCTCCGCTTTCTCAAGGAGAACGGCGCCCCAATCACGGGACTCGGAATGCAATCCCATTTCGGTGCTGCCGCGACGCCGCCGGAAAAGATGCTCGAAATTCTTGACCGATTCGCCAAGCTCGGACTCACCATCTCGATCACGGAACACGATATCGCGTCAAGCGACGAGACGTTCCAAGCCGATTTCACGCGGGACTTTTTGTACACGACGTTCAGTCATCCCTCCGTCGTCGCGGTGCTGGGCTGGGGATTCTGGGAACGCTCGCACTGGAAACCTTCGGCGGCCTATTATCGCGCCGATTGGTCGATCACCCCTGCCGGAAAGGTTTGGAACGATCTCGTCACGAAAACATGGTGGACGAATCTGAACGAAAAAACCGGCAAGGACGGTTCCTGCAACACACGGGGATTTTTGGGCGACTACGAAATCACCGTTCGTAACGGCGGTCGTACAAAAACGGTCAAGACGGCGATCCCGAAAGAAGGGGCGAAGATCGAAGTTGTTCTGCCGTGAGAGAAAGGTTTCATCCGGGGATTGCGCGGGGTACCGCTCCATCCCCGGCTCTTTAACGAGAAATTACCATGCGATTTGTTTTGATTTTTTGTGCGATTCTATTCTGTTCAACGATGTTCGGCGCGGAACCGTTCGTCAAGAAAGCGGATATTCCGTACGTTCCCGGCGGCGGCGAACGGCAACGGCTCGACCTGTATCTGCCGATCGGTTACGAGAAGTCGGAAAAACCGCTTCCCGTTCTCTGTATCATCCACGGCGGCGGTTGGGCTGCCGGCGGCAAGGAACACGCGACCGGTTGGGCGCACCGTTACGTACCGAAAGGCTTTGCCGTCGTCGGAATTACGTATCGGTTCCAACCGAAGGATCCGATGCCGGCCCAGGTCGTCGACTGCAAGGCCGCCGTCCGTTGGCTCCGCGCCCATGCCAAGGAATACAATCTCGACGTTGCTCATTTCGGCGCTTGGGGACATTCCGCCGGAGGGCATCTCTCCGCGTTCCTCGGAACGACCGGCGACACGAAGGAATTCGATCTCGGTGAAAACCTCGATCAGTCCTCCGCGATCCAATGCGTCGTCGACTACTGCGGACCAACAGACTTCATCGGTTGGTACGAAGGCAAATTGGAGAAACAATCGGACGGCAACTTCACCAAAGGACTCTTCGGCGGACCGTACGAAGAAAAAAAGGACTTGATCCACAAAATGGGACCGCTTTTCCATGTTTCGAAAACGTCGTGTCCGATGCTGATCGTCCACGCCGTCGACGACGAATTGGTTCCCGTTTCACAAAGCCGCAAACTTTACGAAGCGTTACGGAAAGCCGACGTCGAATCCGAGTTCATCGAACTCGCCGCCGGCGACGGCGGACACGGCTCCAAGTCGTTCAACACGCCGAACACCATGGAAAAAGTCACGAAATTTTTCGAAAAGCACCTCAAATAATCGGAGTATTCCATGACCTCGTTTTCCCGTCGCCAATTTTTGCAAACCGCCGCCGGAACCGCCGCGCTCGGTTGCGGTGTTTCGCTCTTCGCTCAAGAAAAGAAATCGCCGAACGACAAGATCGGTGTTGCGATCGTCGGTCTCGGCAGCCGCGGCAACGATCACGTCAAGGCGTTTTCGAAGGATCCTCGCTCCGTGATCCTGTATCTCTGCGATCCGGACGAGTCCCGGCACGACGCCAAGCGGGCCGAGAAAATCGCCGAGACACAGGACGGCATCAAACCGAAATACTTGCACGACATGCGACAGGCGCTCGACGACAAGGCGGTCGACGTCGTGACCGTCGCGTCGACGAATCACTGGCACGCCCTGCACGGACTCTGGGCCATGCAGGCGGGGAAACACGCTTACGTCGAGAAACCGCTTTCGTACAACATTCACGAAGGCAAAGTCCTGACCGCCGCCGCGAAGAAATACGGCCGCATCGTCCAGACCGGCACGCAATGCCGTTCGAATCCCGCGAACATCGAGGCGACGAAATTCGTCCACGACGGCGGAATCGGCGACGCGACGGTCGCCCATTGTATTCTCTATACCCGCCGCTCAGCGATCGGTTCGTTGGGCGATTATCCGATACCGGAGAAAATCGACTACGAAATCTGGTGCGGCCCGGCGCCGAAAGGCAAGTTGACGCGGCCCAGAGTCCATTACGATTGGCATTGGCAACGACTTTTCGGCAACGGCGACATCGGCAACCGGGGACCGCACCAAACGGACCTTGCCCGTTGGCATCTCGGATTAAACCGTTATCCGAATTCGGTATTTACCGTCGGCGGTCGCGTCGGATATCAAGCTGAAAAGAAGGATCCGAATTACGTCGAGGCCGGCGACACGATGAACAACTCGATTTCCGTTCTCGATTACGGCGACAAGACGATCGTTTTCGAGATGCGGGCTCTTCCCACGGAACGATATTTCGGCGGTCTTCCGAATTGGAAGGGCATCGACTTCGGCGTCGCGATTCACGGTTCGAAGGGACATCTCATGCAGATCGACTACGGACATTCCATCGCGTTCGACCTCGACGGTAACGTGTTGAAGGAATTCAAAGGGGCGAACGACCAATTCCACTACGAAAACTTTTTGACGGCCCTCGAAAAGAACGATCCGAACGTCCTGACGGCTCCGGTTCGGGAAGGCGAACTGTCGGCTGCCGTCTGTCACCTGATGGACGTTCCGTTTTATCTCGGCGAACAGAACAAGGTTTCGCCGAAGGAAATCGCCGCCGCGCTGCCGACCGTCAAGGGGCTCGACACGAAAAAGATGTTCGACGAGTTTATCGCTTATCTCGACAACTTCGGCGTCGATCTCGGCAAAACGCCGCTTTCGCTCGGGCCGAAGCTCGCCGTCGATTCGAAGTCGGAAACCTTCGCCGACAACGCCGAGGCGAACAAACGGTTGTCCCGCCCGGAATACCGTGCTCCTTTCCAGATTCCGTCCCCGTCGGACGTTTGACGTTTTTTTCGAGTCGGAATTTCCAGAGCCCGAAGCGTCAGCGAGGGGTTCGAGCACAGTCCCTCGCTGACGCTTCGGGCTCTGTTTTACTTCGGGCTCTGTTTTACACGCAACATTAAAGTATGAACAAGACAATCGGATTCATCGGAACCGGCCAGATGGCAACCGCTCTGGCGTCCGGTTTTCTCGGAACTCAAACTATTTCAGCATCGAATCTTTTCGGTTTCGACGTCTTTCCGGCGGCCGCTCAAGCATTCGCGGCAAAAACCGGCGGAACGGTTTGCGAATCGATCAAGGAACTTGTCGAGCAAGCGGAAGTCGTCGTTCTTTCCGTCAAACCGCAACAGCTCGGCGACGTGCTGCACGAACTTTCGACGCTGCATGTTCGTGGTCGAAATCCGCTCTGGATCACGATCGCGGCCGGCGTGCCGATCAAACCGTATTTGAAGGAACTCGGTGTTTCGGCCCGGCTGGTTCGTGTGATGCCGAACACGCCGTGTTTCGTCGGCGGCGGAGCGAGCGCCTTCGCGGTTTCCGAAGGAGCGACGCCGGAAGACGTCGAATTGACGAAAACGCTCTTTTCGACCGTCGGCTTGGCCGTTCAGGTTCCGGAATATCAGCTTGACGCCGTGACAGGGCTTTCCGGCAGCGGTCCCGCCTACGTCTATATGATGATCGAATCGCTTGCCGACGGCGGCGTCAAAATGGGGCTTCCCCGTGATTTGGCCCTGAAACTCGCGGCCCAAACGGTCCTCGGTGCCGCTAGTATGGTATTGAAAACCGGCGAGCATCCCGCTGTGTTACGGGACCGGGTTTCCAGTCCGCGAGGAACAACCATCCACGGAACCAGCGTTCTGGAGCAACACGGATTTCGCTCCGCCGTGATCGATGCCGTTGAGGCGGCAACCCGTCGGTCGATCGAACTCGCAGAGGGAAAATGAAGAGAAACAAAATTTTCGGCGAAATTTTCATAAAATTTTCGTGGGAAATCTTGTTTTTTTTCGGGAAGGACGATATCCTTATCGTCGGAGGGAGTTGGCGCTGACGTTCGGCAAGCGTTTGCGTTCCCTCACGAATTCATTTTGCCGCCCAACAAACCATGGAGAACCTATGTCGCTGAGGAGGATGGAGCATCACCGGGACCCGAAAGACAAGCAACGGATCAACGAAATGATTCGTGTCCCGCAAGTTCGCGTAATTTCCGCTGAAGGAGAACAATTGGGCGTGATGAGCTCTGCGGAAGCATTGGCCGCCGCCCGTCAACAAGGACTCGACCTGGTTGAGGTCGCCTCCGACAGTAAGCCGCCGGTCTGTCGGATCATGGATTACGGCAAGTTCAAATACCAGCAGAAGAAGCGGCTCGCGAAGCAGCACACCCATCAATCGAAGCTCAAGGAAGTTCGGTTGCGACCGAAAACCGGCGACCACGATCTTATGGTCAAGATCGGCAAGGCGAGGGAATTCCTCACCGACAAGGATAAAGTGCTCGTTTCCGTGACCTTCAAGGGCCGTGAACTGGCCCACATCGACGAGGGCGAGAAGATCATGAAGCAATTGATCGCCGATCTCGAAGACGTCGGGAAAGTCGAAGCGCCGCCGAAGCGACATGATAAGCGGATTATTTGTACTTTGGCCCCAAAGTAGGCGTTAGGAGGTAGGCGTTAGGCGTTAGGAGATTCTATCCTAATACCTGATTTCTCCCCTAATGCCTAACGCCTGTCTTCTAACGCCTATTATCACATGAGCGCCAATCACAGCTTGGTTTTATTCGAGGGAGACGTTACGGCGATTCTCCCTTCCGTGTTCGAAAGCTTCGGTTTGAAAACCGTTGGAACCGTGGAAACCGCCAAAGGATTGGCTGAAATCTGGGAGTATACGAATTGGCCGCGCCGCGGACGGCCACGGAATGTCGTTCATAAAGGCGTCCTCTACAACGGAACGTGGACGGCCGTTCTGGATCGGGAGATGAGCATGATCACCGATCAGGAAAAATGCGAAGAGTGTGCCTCAAAGTTCAAAATCAAGATCTTCGGGTACATGATCGAAAGCGTTTCCGGAACCTGTGCTCTGTATCTTTATACGCCGGAAAAGGCTCGTGGACTGAACATCCAGAATTTCGAGGTCGTGGAGGATTTCGGCGAACCGTTGCCGCAGGAATCCGGAATCACGACGACCGAAATGCTGCAAGACGGACCAATGCGTATTTCGCGACGAATGGGATTCTCCGATTCGCTCTTTGCGCATCCGACGTCGAGGGTTCTCGTTGTCGGAATGGAGGATCCCATGCGGACTCAAGCCTTGGAAAAATCCAATGCGGCGTTCGCAACCGTCGGGGGAAAGGGGCCTCATCAAGCTAAACTGCCGACTTCTACGCCCGTTAGCCGCCCGGAAAAACCGTGGTGGAAACTCTGGTAAACGCGGAATCTCTCAAAAATCTCAATTGCTTGGGAGTGTTTGCCGATTGGGGCGGAAAGGAAAGTAGATGATCGTGAAAAGTCGAGAGTGTCGCGTAAAAGTTGGGATTTAACCGATTTCGCCCCGGAGGGGCATTGCATCACAGCCCAGGGCAGAGCCGAAGGCGTCGCCCTGGGTTGACGAACGCCCCTCAAAATGTTCGCCCTGAAAGGGCAGCGCAACCCCGGCTTTGCACTGCCCTTACAGGGCGGCGGTTGGCGAACACGACCGGTCCCCAGGGCGGCGACGAATACGCCTTGCCCTGGGCTGGAATGCAATGGCCTTTCAGGCCGAAGATTCAAAAGTCAACAACTTTCTCACGGTATTTTGCTCCATATTCCATCTCCAATCGGAAAACGCTGCGAAACATGCAAAAAGGCGAAAGAAATGCGAAATTGTAGAACATTTCTCTTTCGCATTTTTTCGTTTTTTCGCGATTTTCGCATTCAAAACAATATGGGGAATTAAGTATTTGTACTGTGCAAGTTACGAAACATCGAACATTGAACGAGGCTGGAGACTGTAGGCCGGAGGCGGGAGTTCCCGGTTTCCAACCGTTCCCTCCGGTCTCCAGCCTCCAGTCTTGCAGCAAAATGAGGGTCGCGTTCACAAACAAAGTCGTGAACTTGCGCAGTACAAGTATATAGTTCCCCCAAAAAGCCATGTCATTCAACAAGCAAAAATCGTCGTCGGTTCCCAAGGGGCTTTCGATAGGAGAACTCACAGATATTGCGTCCTTTAGCGTCAGTCGCCGAGACTACGGCCCCGACGGCGATATTCCTACGGCCCTGAACCGATTTATCGATCGGTTTCTAAAATTCGGCGGACACGCCTTCGAACGGTACGTCAAGGAATTCATCAAACAGGTCAAGGCGGAAAACAAAGACTTCCAGTTCAAAGAGGAGCCGTTGACGCTCTTGGAAGACGCCGAACAGATTGCCGATTTGGCTCTCCAAACCTTCGATGTGCCGCTACAAATTCTGAGCGCCCAGATGGCGTTAAAAAAGTCACGGGACTGTCTCGGTGCCTACATGACCCTCGCCGACCGGGTTGCAACCAATCAGGAGGAACGGCTCGGATTTATTCGGCTCGGAATCGCCGCCGGAGAACGAACCATCACGCCGGAACAGTTCAAGGAATACGAAGGTCGGTTTTCCGATTTCGAACGGGGAGTCAACTTTATCAAGGCTCTGCAGATTTACGGAATCTCCTTGGTCGCTTACGGCTATGAATCCGAAGCGATTGGCGTCTTCTACCGAATGCTCAAATTGGCCGGCGGCGAAGATCCCGCGGTCGTTCGGAAAATCATCGTCAATCTGCTGCTCGTCACCGACCGACACGACGAAGCGGAAACTTTGATGCGGAACCTGCCGTACGGCGGCGCTTGGTGGGAATACGGTCGGGCCCTGCTCGATTTTCTTCAATTCGGCCCCGGCGACGTCACGAACCCATCCTTGGCCGATACGGCCTTGGAAAAGGCCTTCGCGATGAATCCGTTCGTTCCGCCGTTTCTCCTGAAAGAAAAAGAACTTCCTCACGGAATCGATGTTCTGAACTATACCGACGGCAGCGAAGCCGAAGCGGTTCTCTTCTGCGATCAGGCATTCGACCTCTGGTACAAAAAATATCCGGACGCCCTCGAATGGTTGAAAGGACGTTGGAAAAAGGGAGAACAAGAATCCGAGGCCGGGTGCGAGACAAGCAAACGATGAATCCCACGAAAGGTACCCCATTACATCTTTACTGGTTTTCCGGTTCCGGTAACACGCTCCGAGCCGCCGAAACGTTTGCGGAACGTTTACGACGACTCGATTGGAACGTCGAGCTTCGGGCCTTGGAGCGTTCCGATCCGAAGGCGATTGATCCGAAAACAATGTTGGGACTTGCCTTTCCAACGCATTGTTTCGCAATTCCGGAGCTTGTGTTGTCGTTCGTCCGGTCGCTTCCGCAGGTCGACGGCTCGGCGGCCCTGATGCTTGGAACGCATGGAGCGTTTTCCGGCGGCGTCGTCGGCCCAATGAAACGAGAGCTGACGGCCAAGGGATTTCATTGCGTCGCTGCTCGAATCCTTTCAATGCCCGACAGTTTCTGGCCGTTTTTCGGCAACGCGACGAATCAAAAACATTTGGAGCGGGCGTTGGTCAGGACGGAACGTTATGCGGAAGAAGTCGCCGCCGGAACGGCCCGTTGGACGCGCTGGCCGGTTTTCTCGGATCTACACGCCGCGTTGTTCGGCGGTTTTTTCGCTTCCAGGAAGTTGTTCCGGGCATATCACACGACGGTTCACGCCCAAGACAAACGCTGTATCCGTTGCGATACTTGCGTTCGCTCCTGCCCGGTGAACGCTCTCTCCAAAATTCCCGACGCGCCGCCCCGACCGAAAAGAAATTGCACGAACTGCTTGCGCTGCGTTGCTGTCTGCCCGGTCGACGCCATGCGACATCTGGTCGGTTTCCGCCCCTATCGAAGCGAAGAGGCGGTCGCCCTGAAATGCCGCTTCGAGAAAGAAATCGAGCAGTGAATGGACGAGTTGCGACCTGTGGTCGCAGAGAATAAAAGTCAACGATCTCCGACAAACAACCGATCAAGGGATACAGGAGATTCCTCGAACTTTTTTCCGGAAACCGCAATGTTCGACAGTATTTTGGATTGCATCGGCAACACGCCGTTGGTTCGGATTCGCAAGTTGAATCCGAATCCGAAGGTCTCGATTTACGCCAAGTTGGAGGGTTTCAATCCGACCGGCAGTATTAAGGACCGTATCGCTCTAATGATGATCCGGCAGGCGGAGGACGAGGGCAAACTGACACCGGGCAAGACAATTATTGAAGCGACTTCGGGCAACACCGGCATCGGCTTGGCGATGATCGGAACCGTTCTCGGTTACGGCGTCGAGATCGTGATGAGCGAGGCGGTTTCCATTGAGCGGCAGAAAATGATCAAGGCGTTCGGCGGCAAGATCGTTCTGACGCCGAAAAACGAAGGAACCGACGGCGCGATCAGAAAATGTCGAGAACTCGTCGCCGCCCATCCGGACAAATACTTCAATCCGGATCAGTTCTCCAACGTCTATAATAAACTCGCCCATTATCAGGCGACATCGGTTGAAATCTGGAACCAGACCCGTGGGAAAATCTCGCATTTCGTTTCGTCGTTGGGGACGTCCGGAACCCTGATGGGTGTCGGCATGGGGCTGAAGGAGCAGAATCCGGGAATCAAGATCATCGAGGCGCATCCGGTCAAGGGACATTACATCCAGGGCCTGAAAAACATGCAGGAAGCGATTGTTCCGGAGATTTACGATCCGAAGCAGATCGATTACAGCGTTCAGGTCGAATCCGAGGAGGCGTTCGCCATGTCGCGACGGATCGTCCACGAAGAAGGAATCTTCGTCGGAATGAGCAGCGGCGCGGCGATGATCGCGGCCCTTGCCGTTGCCCAAGGACTTCGAAAAGGAGTTCTCGTCGTCCTCTTTCCGGATCGCGGTGAAAAATATCTGAGTACAGATCTCTTTAAGGTCTAGTACCCTGCCAAGCCTAAAATTGCTTTTAGCCACGGAAGACACGGAAGGAACACGGAAGGAGATGATGCAAGGAATATCTCCGTGATTTTTCCGTGCCTTCCGTGGCAAAATATTGATAAAATATGCTTTGGCGTTGTACTAGTACAAAGTTAAGGAAATAATGTTCGTCATCCCCGCGAAGGCGGGGACCTAGACGGAAGGCGTTGTCGACCGTTTGCATCCGTCAATAACGTGTGCAAGACCCTATTGGAATCTGCTCTCTAGTACAAAGTTAGCGAATTGAGCTTCGTGAAAATAGAAAAGATATCGTCATCCCCGCGAAGGCGGGGACCTAGAGAGTAAATTTTCCAACCCTTTGCATCGCCGCAAGTTATAGAGTGTGC
>JAVBQW010000170.1:0-63954 GCA_031548665.1 Thermoguttaceae bacterium | reverse complement strand
GAAGGTTGGAAGGGAAACGTGGAACGCAAGCCGTTCTACACGCTCCGGCTGCCGTCGAAGCCCGGTTACGAGATGACGTTCCATCGCGGTACCGACCTGGAGCCGCAGGCGGACTATCTGGAACGTCCTCGCGGCGTCTATATTGACCCTGCGTCAAGTTTCTTCGGGGCGGGTTTCCAGAATTTGTTTGAGTGTTCGGTTCATGTGACGACGTTCTTCTGGCGTAAGCACCGCCCGGAGTTGTCTTAATTTTCCATCAAACCATTCAATTTTTTTCAACGCAGGCATCTGTTGTAAGGCATCCCAGGAAATGTCACTCACGCGAACAGATTTTGCCGTTTTCCTGTTGTTGATCGAACTCTGTGGTGATTCTTCTCTTGAAGCGTCTGCATCGGCATTTGTCGCTGAATCGGCTTTTCGCGTTTTTGTCGTGGTTTGATGCTTTTCATGAGTCTTGTCCGTTTGCTCTGCTTTGAGCTTCTTGTGGACCTTGTTTATCGACGCAGATTTGTCACCTCGCCGGAGTTGTTCTTTTGTCTCTTCGTCCGCGAACTTTTCTATGTATTCAACTTTGTTGACCGTGTTGTTTGAAACACCGGCCATTTGCGCTATCGCATCCCTTGTATTGACCGGTTTGGTAGATTTCTCCCGAACCGCTCCACCGGACGCTCTCTGGTTTTCTTTCGCCTTAGCGGCAATGACGGCTTTATATTTGAGAGCGTATTCAATTCGCTGAAAGTCCGACAGGTTGCGACGCCCTAACTGCTGTTCGACGATCCATAGTTTGATCGATTCATCGTCGCCCAGGTCGATGATTTTGTATTTGATCGGTATCCTATGTTTCCTGCATATTTTGAAACGATTGTGACCGTCGTATACAGTGCCGTCTATACCAACGAGGATGGGATGGATCACCCCCACCTCAACGATATTCTTTTCGAGAAGATCCAGTTCGTCATCCGTAAGCGGCGACAGTAATGCTTTGTACTCCTGGTTGATTTTGAATTTTGTCCCTTCCGGCAATCCCTGAATAGAGTTGCTTTTTACATTGGGCGGAATCGGCGACTCTGAAACTGGCGAATGAATTGGATTTGGCTGATTAGTCATGGTTTGCTCAGGTGTTGAAGGATTGAACGCGGATTGGTCGGATGCTGGTGGATGAACCGTTGAAAGTTCGGATACGGATTGTGCAGTCATTGTTGCTTGTGGTAGATTATCGTTTGGTTGGGAGAACAGAATTTTTGGGGAAATGGACTGACGGTGATTTTTCGCCTTTTGTTCTTCGATGACGTCCTTCCATGCTCGGGTACGCGATATCTTGTGTCCTTTGTGATCGCAATACCAGGCCCCGATCGGTTCGATCTTTCTGATGCCCGTGTGTTTCTCGAAAAGAATGATTCGTTCCGGTCGCTTGTATTTCAGGGCGTAGCAAAGAAACCCTATAAAATTCGCAACCGGCGCATAGTCAACGCGGAAATCAGTTGCTTCAAGACCACTTGCCAAACAACATTCCCGAAAAAGGGTTCTTAGTTGTATTTCCGTCCAGCACCCAACAACGAAAATATGGTAATGCAGACGATTCGTCGGCCTTTTCCACTTATTCCGCGTGATCTCGGCAACCTTGAGAGCGACAACGCCGACTTTTTCGAGAAACGCCTTGATTTTCTTCCACGTGACAACGTATTGTCGCGAGTTCATTACCGTCAGGTGGTGTAACGTAATTGAATGATCCACTTGCCGTCCGCCACGGAAAGTAAGGCAAATCTCTTGCTTCGCCAAGTTATTGTGCGATTCGATCGAATCTGTCGCGCTCTTGGTGTTTGGATAGCGAGAATTACATTGCAGTTTGGGACGCTCTTGGTATAGTTTCCTGATCTCATCGCTCGCTGTAGCTGGCCACCCGCGACTATCAATGTTTGAATGGGTAGAGTGCGGCATGTGCGCGAGATGAAAGTGAATTACGTATATGTAAATACCGAGGACATAATCATGGGGAGCCAGGGTAACTTCCCTGACGCCCCACTTGTCTCCGAATTTTTAGACGTCAAACTTGTCGAGCAACTTACTCGTTTCGTCTGTGTCATGCCGAACTTCGATCGCCGGTTCGTTTGCCACGGTGTTCAAACGTTCGATGAACGTTCGAACGGCTTCCTCGCTGGTAAAAAACCTTGATCCGATTTTTCTCACGGCGAGCTTGATACGCTCGCCGTTGTGGATGACGCCCTTCAACCTCCAACGGTGAGTTGTGCCCGGATGAACATCGTGTCCGAGAAATTCGCCGATCTGAGTCAGAGGAACCCAGGTCGTACCGTCTCCTTTCATAATCGCACCTCTTGATTGTTTTGCGGAAACAGAGGTCAGCTCCGAAAAGCTGACGGTCCAAGGGCCGTGCGAAGAGGGACGGTCATCCGGAGTAAAAAGCGCAAGCGTAAAGCAGACACTTTTTGAATCGCAAGTGAGAGTGCGCGGAAGGCGCAAAATCAGAATGACCGGTGACTCGCCGTCACTGGCCCACAATGAATGCCGCAGCTTTTTACGTCAAAATCGTATCGACTTGTTTTCGCGACGTCATCGGCAATGCCTGTCCAGTAAATCGGACAGGGTTCGTCGCATCGACACGACTCATCCCGGCGGGGAGAAATCAATCCCGAGCCTTCACGACCTGCTTCCTGTTGTCCCGACCGTATCCAATACCGCGCCGACAATGCGATAATCAGTCATGCGACACGATACGTTTTTTAAGACAACGCATCCGGACAAATTCTACAAACCGCGAAGGCCCCGCCTTCGGACAGGTACAGTGTAAATCAACGGATTCATCGTGTCAAGGTGCAAATGGAGCCGTTTTTACACTTTTCAGAAAAACCGCTCAATTGCGTTGAATACGTGGTAAAAAACGGCAAACGCCGTCTTCTCAATCAACGGCACCGCGAGGCCATCTGTCCGCGATTTCGAATTGGCAGAGTCCACGGGCAAGCCAGGAAGCAAAACCGGATTTGAGAATGGAGGCCGCTTGAAAAACTTCTGCGGCGGTTTGTCGGGCTGTTTTCGCAACCTCGTTTGATGCCGTACCGAAGCCTTCAGCGGGTAGTTGGACGATCAAGACATGATCCGACACCCAAACGACATCAAATCCTTCGGCAAGTAGGTCAAAGGCGATTCGTGAGGCTACGTCACGACGGAATAGTTCGATATCGGCGGAGATCACGTTGGCGTAGTGGATCGGCTCTCCGACGCGTCCAAGGCAAGACACCCCGTTCGTTTTGAACAAATCGTCCGAACTCAAGGTTTCTTCCACGTAAGGCGCTTGCCTGTCGAATGCGACGTTGTAACTGATCGCCAACAAGGTTCTGACCTGATTCACCGTCCTGTCCAAACGGTCGACAATGCTCCAACGGGCTGCCTCATTTTGCGTTGAAGCTGGGCTCTTGATTTCATTGAAAAACTTGGAGGACAATTGCGTTCGTGGTACGCTGAATCGATATGAAAAGTGATTGACCGCCACCTGAAAAAGAATTTCCGATAATCGCAAAGAATTATCGAGCCAAGGTAAAACTTCGAAAAATGATGTACGCTCGGTGACATCCGGCCCCGGCGAAAAATAATTTCTGGAGTCCGTTTCCTGCAAATGATATTCTTTGGGAGGGAAACCATGAACGAGTAGTTCCCAGATCAGCGATCGTAAATACGTCACTTCTTGCGGCGGCATCGAAACTTCAATCGCCCGAAGTCGGCGAATAGCGGAATCGGCAGATTCTTGATTCACACCGCTTTCGGCCATCTGGTCGATCACTCGGTACTTGATCTTATTGGATAACGAGTTCCATACGAGGGGATCTTTCTGTTTGACATTGAGGATACGGTCGATGTTCTCAACAAAATAGCGGTGTAAACTGTGGGGAAAACGGTTTTCATCGGCATACGGTTCTCCGCGTATTTTCGACGAAAGACCGTAGGAGGTGACGTTGACCGCCAACGCTGAACGAAGAAAAAGGTCGTCCAAACGAATCTCGACGAATTTGTTGCCGGGACGAGGTGTGAGAAAAAATTCTTTGACCGATTCGGTGAAAACATCGACTGTCGCGGATTTCAACCGAGGAAACAAACGGTAATCGCGAAACACGTCTTCCTTTTTTCGTGTTTTTGCCAAAATGACACCGGAAACTTCGAGATCCGTCCATGACTTGACGAAGCGGCTGCAATGCCTGAAAGAAAGCCAATCGACGTATTTCAATGACGGGGAACCATCTGTTTTTCGCGGATAGTCGAGAGGAATCTTACACACTCGCTGAAATTGACCGACTTCTTTTTCCAGTGCCGCTTGCAGTTTCTTATCGTTTTTTCGAGCGTATCCCGACTTGTCGAGACGTATTTCCTTTTCTTCAGCTTTACCTTGCCACTGAAAACACGTTTTCGCTTCACTTCCGAGGCTCTCCAAGTCTCGGCATGCTCGCAAGTAAAGATTGTTGGTGACGTCCTCCAACCGGGAAGGGACAATCGGACAAATAGAACTGTTCAACGTGTCGGCAAGTAAGGCGTCCTGTAAATCCAAGCCGACACCAAGCGGTCCGCGTGACGCAGTGAGGACAAGATTCTGACGACGACTTGCGCGGAGCCGGTCAAGCGTACTGTAGGTGTCTTGGGGAAATTCACTCGGATGCGGCCTGCGTTCGCTGTGTTGATAATGGTCAGCGACTCGGTTTTGCTGATTGATTTCCTGTCGTTCAAGAGTGGCAACCGCCCGGAGATAATCATCGCTGGACGCGTCGCTTCCAACGTATTCATCGACGGTAAGTTCGTCCCATTTTTTGAAAATCGGCAGTTCCCTCACCGCTCGGTCAAGTTGCCGGACAAGAATTTCTCGCAGCCGACGAACCTGATTGTCCGGATGAATTTCATGTTGTTTTACGCCGACATACCGCTCAAAAAGGCCGTCCAGTCCTTCCTCGTCGACTACCGGTTCCTGTTCGCCGTTGTGGGCATATCGAATTCTCCGCTCAATCAAGTCGACATCCCAAAGCAGGGAGTTTCGAGAAAATTGCCAGACTACGGATCGCTGTTCGTGGTCGGCGGCTTGCTTCATGCACAATCGATGAAAGCTGGCGGCATCATAAGTGACGAACCGGTGATCGCGGTGATCCCGTAGAAACGAGATGGCATCTTGAAACGTGACTTCAGTCGTCTGTTTCACGCTACCAATCCCGGCGTAAAAGCAGACCGACGATGTTGACGGTATCGGTTTTACGTATTGCCGGGTCAGGACGTAAACGCAATCGTCCAAGACCGAGTCGGTCGTCCACGGAGTTCGGAGAGTCGGAGCTGAGGCCATCGACGGATATAAAAGAAAAAGGGAGGACGCCGAAACGTCCTCCCGGTTAAAAACATCACCCGGATTCACGGGCGATTTGCGCCGCTTTCTGTAGGTCGCGTTCGGCGTAGACTTGGGTAACATCGGCCTTGGCGTGGCCTAGAATGACCTGCGCCCCTTCGATACCGTGGACTCGCCGAATCTCAGTGGCTCGCGCGTGGCGTCCGGCGTTCGGCCTGAATTGTTCAATGTTGAGCCCTACTTTCTGCGCTCGTTCAAATGCCTTTTCCACCGCCTTATCGTAAGACTGAGTCGTGAAGTGAGGTTTGAACCGTCGATTAGGGCGTCTCCTTTTCTTACGTTTTTCACGCTGCCTCAACTCCGACGGATAAATCTTTGTCTTTCGAGGAGGCCTGTCTGGCGTCCGATTTTCCCGAAACCAATCGTATGATTCTTGCGGCGTAAAGAAATACGCTTCCGATGAACGCGCGAGAAACGGTTGTAGCACGACCTGAGCCTGTGGTCCAATCGGAATAACCCTGTCCTTGCCTCTCCATCGTGTTTTATGTTGGTAGGGAGAATAAAACCAGACTTCGCTGGACATGTCAATATCTTTGGCTCGCATCCTGCAAACTTCACCGGGTCTTGCTCCTGTCAACCTTTGGACTTTCAACATGGTTGCAACAACTGGAGAGAGAAACGGCGTCAGAAGCTCAATCTGCTCGTCGGAAACCGGCTTGATCGGTTCATAGTCGGGAGCCTCTGTACGTCCCTCACGAAGGCCGTCGACCGATTGAAGGGCATGGAGAATCGGCGACGGGACAATCTCTTCGGCGACACCGAATTTGAACATCCGTTTGATCCTCCCGATCCGCTGATTGATGACCTTTCGAGAGAGGCCGTTGTTAATCATCTCCTGTCGGACTTGTTTCAGTGCCTTCGGTCCGAATTTATCAACCGGCGTGTGTTCGTGAAGTTTGCGGAGCGGACGGAGTGAATACGTGATGTTCTCGAATTCTTTTGGCGAGACTTCAGACTGGATTCGTGTCAGGTAGGTCGCCATGAGGAATCCGACCGAGGGGATCAGCGTTGAATCGGCAGGATTGTCGGTTGGCTCACGTTCGGGATCGTAGAGTCCCCGTGTCCGAGCAATTTCTGCGACGAATTGATTGTACGCTTCAATACTTTCGGCAGAGTTCGCGACACCGAGATAATGCCGCTTGTCTTTCCACCAGACGAAGGCACGATTGGACGACTTGTGAATCTGATACTTGGGAAACGATTTTCGCTGTTTGCGAACGGTCACGGGACGGCTCCTTTACCTAAATTGCCAAAACTTGGGTCAATGTGACCCAAGGAAAGCAACCTCAGTGCCGCGCTGCCGACCGTCGGCAGGTATCATATCGCTTGATTCAGCAAGGGTTTAAGAAAACGAGGACGACGGGACTCGAACCCGCAACCACCGGATCGACAGTCCGGTACTCTAACCAATTGAGCTACGTCCCCCAACTAATTTCAATGCATTGTAATAAAACTTTTTCAGTCTTCAAGAGCCCCCTCCAAATATGAAAGTTTTTTGACGATAATGTTCGCCAATGTACCCTCTCGCTTGTCCGCACTGTATACTGAGGATCAAGCAAAATATTCCCGGATCGGAGATCGGTAGCGTTCATTGGAAAATAATCGATAAAAACGGAGCATAGTCCCTCGCTGACGCGTCGGGCTCTGAAACTCGTCGGGCTCCGGAACCCTGCCCCCCCTCCGTTTCATGAACGAAACGTCCATACAATTCGACGAAACGATCGTCGCCCAAGCTTCGGCGGCCGGCAACGCCGTAAGAGGAATCCTCCGATTGAGCGGACCGAAATCGGTTCAATCCATTCAAAGCATCTTCGAACCGGTCTTTCACGGGGCAACGGATTCTCGAATCGTCGA
Source organism: Thermoguttaceae bacterium (assembly GCA_031548665.1). Lineage (GTDB taxonomy): Bacteria > Planctomycetota > Planctomycetia > Pirellulales > Thermoguttaceae > WRKP01. The sequence continues at coordinate 56,711 of JAVBQW010000170.1, read as the reverse complement.
CGGCTCCCTGTTCCCTTGGGGGCAACGACAGCCGGTTCCCGCAACACTGTTTTTCTGGCCGCAGGGACACGGTTACACCGGCGAAGAATCGCTCGAAATCCATACCGTCGGTTCGCCGCCGGTCCTCGATGCAACCATCGCCGCGATTTGTCGAAGCGAAAACGTCCGACTCGCCAAACCCGGTGAGTTCACGATGCGAGCCTTCCTTGCCGGACGTATCGATTTGACGCAGTCCGAAGCCGTTCTCGGCGTCATTGAAGCGACAAACGACAAGTCCCTGAGCGCCGCACTGGATCAACTCGCCGGCGGCGTCGCGACGCCCCTGAAAATGCTCCGGGAGGAACTCTTCGATATGCTCGCCCGACTCGAAGCCGGATTCGATTTCGCCGACGAAGACATCGAATTCGTTTCCGATTCGGAAGTTCGGCGACTGCTCGATACGGCGACGGAACACGCCGGAAGCATTCGACGCAAGATGACGGGACGTCGCCTGATCGGAACGAAACCGAAAATCGTCGTACTCGGACCGCCCAACGCCGGAAAAACGACCCTGTTCAACCGACTGCTCGGCGAAGAACGGGGAATCGTGTCGCCGATGCCGGGAACGACTCGCGATTATCTCGAAGCCGATTGGACCGTCGACGGAATTTCCTGCGTTCTGGTCGACACCGCGGGAATTTGTCCTCAAACGGTCGACGATGTCGACGTTGCCGCTCAAGAATTGTCGACAACGGTTGCCGCCGACGCCGATCTGATCGTTTTCTGCTGCGAAGAAGGAACCGAGCCCGATGCCGTCGACCAACGCCGAATCGACGAAGAACCGCAACGGTTTTTCCTGTTGAGAACCAAAGGAAAAACGACTCTCGATGAAATCCATCGGGAAATCGCGACTCGGCTCCGAGCGACCTGCTTTTCCTGCGACGTCGTCGCTTCCACGGCCGCTCGCTGCGGAGAATCCCTGGAACGAGCCGGACGCTCCTTAGAAAACGCACGGAATCTACTCGATTCCGCCGTTGACGAAGCACTCGTCGCCTCGGAAGTCCGCGTGGCTCTGGACGCCCTCGGCGAAATCGTCGGCGAAGTTCATACCGAGGACCTACTCGACCGAATCTTCAGTCGATTCTGCATCGGGAAATAAGAGCCGAGGGAGAGAAGGGACGGAGAGCGTTTACGAAAAAGGGGTGGTCGAGTGTTTCGAATTCAGTCCCAACTTTCATCAAATTTGAAACGATCAGGAGTTTTCAGCGGAATTTTCGAAATCGCCGACCGCTTCGCCGGTTGGCGATTGCTTTTTTCGTCGGTTTGCTCTATAAAAAATGATTGGTCGTTTGTCCGAAAGGTTCAACTCCGAGGAGGAAGTCTCATGAAAAGCCGCTCTCGTCGAACGTTTTTAAAGCAAGCCGCCGTCGTCCTGGCGACGCCGTGGATCGTTCCATCACATGTCGTCACGCAGAATGCCTTGGCGCAAAACACTCCGCTGCCGAATGATCTGCTGCGTATGGGAATGATCGGAACCGGTCGGCAATGTTATTTCGTGAACATTCCCGGCTTCGTGCGGAACCGTAGAAACCAAGTTGTCGCCCTCTGTGACGTCGATTCCTGGCGGTTGGAGGAAGCCAAGAAGAAAGTTCTTGAGTTTTACGAAAAAAGCGTGTCGCTGAAGAAACCGGCAAGCATCGAGACCTACGTCGATTACAAGGAATTACTGGCAAGACCGGATATCGACGCCGTGATGATCTCGACACCGGATCACTGGCACACGATCCAAGCCGTCGACGCGATGAAAGCCGGAAAACACGTCGCACTGGAAAAACCCATCATTCGGACGATCGCCGAAGGACAGGAACTCGTCAAGGTTTCCGCCGAAACGAAACGGATCTTCCGCGTCGACAGCGAATTCCGTAGCGGCAAAGGGGCTCACCAGGCGGCGGAGCTTGTTCGAAACGGCCGATTGGGGAAAATACGCAAAGTCCTCGTTTGTGTTCCGCAAAGCGATATTCCCTGTCCGCCGCAGCCCGACATGCCGGTTCCGAAGGAACTCGACTACGAGCGTTGGCAGGGACCCGCCGCTCGGGCTCCGTATACCGTCAATCGGGTTCACACGCCGCAAAAATGGGATCGCCCCGGTTGGATGCGACGTCTCGACTACTGCGACGGTATGGTCACGAACTGGGGGACGCATCTCCTGAACGGCGCTCTCTGGGCGCTCGGACTCGACAGGACCGGACCGTTGGAAATCGAAGGAAAAGGAACCTATCCCGATCCGGAAAGTTTTTGGAACGTGCTTTTGAACTTCGAGATCAAGTATCGGTATCCCGGTGATATCGAGATCGTTTATAAAACGGACAAACCCTATTATCGCATTGAAGGCGACAAGGGTTGGATCGAGGTTTCATTCCAGGGAATCAAGGCGGAACCGGAATCCCTCCTGAAGGAAACGATCGGCGACGACGAAATTCGTTTTCCGTTACGATCGGAAAAAGAAGATTTTATCGACGCGATTCTTTCCGGCGGCGACACGTTGGAACCAGCCGTTGTCGGTCATCGGGTCACGTCGACGTGCCTGCTCGGCCACATCGCGGTTCGAACCGGCGAAAAGCTGCGCTGGGACTCCGAAAAAGAACGGTTCCTCGATAATCCGAAGGCTGCCGAGTATCTCGACAAACCGATCACGACCAGTCGATAGGGGAATTCAACAATCAAGAGCCGGGGGTGTAGGCGGTACTCCGCCGTAGCCCCCGGATGGTTGGTGTTTCGAACAGAATGAAACCTTGGGCGTTTCAACCCCCGAGTTACGGCGCCGCATTGGTTTTTCGGCCGCCTTCACTCGGGACTCTTTGTAAAGTTTATTTTGACGCAGTTCCTAACTGCGTTTCACGACGGGAACCTTTGCCGATTGGGGGCGGAAAAATTGAGTAAAATAGAGAGTGTAGCGAAAAAGTTGATCTTTTGTCGATTTCGCCCCGGAGGGGCAGCGCATCACAGCCCAGGGCAGAGCCGAAGGCGTCGCCCTGGGTTGTCAACGCCCAAGGAATGATCGCCCTGTAAGGGCAGTGCAATACCAGTATTGCACTGCCCTTACAAGGCGGCGGTTGGTGAGCGACCGATATCCTAGGGCGACGGCGAGTACGCCTTGCCCTGGGCTGTGATGCGATGGCCTTTCAGGCCGAAGATACAGAAACGACAACTTTTTTGCTACAGTCTCGTAAAATACCGCAAAAAGGCTTGAGATTACCGTCCCTTCTTCTCGGTACTTCGGGAAGAGGGGAAACAAGCTGCTGCTCTATTGTTTCAAAAGATTTCTCGAAAACCGACAACACCCAGACCGTCCCCTTTTTGCAAACGCTCTCTTTCGGCAGACATCCCATGAAACACTTTTTTCAAATCATCGTATCCTTGTTCTTGTTGTTCGGAACAACAATCGTCTTTGGAGAAGAACGTTCCGTTCCGAAAACGGTCGACGTCTGCGTCTACGGCGGCACGCCGTCCGGATTGGTCGCTGCCGCGACTGCCAAACAGGAAGGAATGAGCGTCCTGCTCGTCGAACCGAGTCGTTTTCTCGGCGGAATCCTCGGCGCGGGAATCAAACCGCTGCAAGATTGTCCGGAACCCCGCAGCGTCGGCGGTCTGACGAAGCAACGAATGTTCAGACTCGGCAACACGCCGCCCGTTTTTCGAAAAAGCTCCGTTGAATGGATGCAAGCCGAAGGTGTTCCCGTCCTGTACGAACACCGAATCGCTTCCGTCGCCAAAACCGGAACCGTGATCGAAATGATCCGCGTCGAATTCGGTCCGCCGGGACTCGACGGCGTTCCCGTTCCGAAGACCGATCCGACGAAATACCATGAAATCAAGGCGAAAGTCTTCATCGACGCGTCCTATGAAGGCGACGTGATGGCTCTGGCGAAGGTTTCGTACGCTGTCGGTCGGGAGTCCCGTCAACAATTCGACGAAGCGGCCGCCGGCGTCGGTCCGCCGACGAATTGGACGCCGATCGATCCTTACGTCGAACCGGGCAAGCCGGAATCCGGACTCTTGAAATTCGTCGACGCCGACCACGGCAAAAAGATCGGCGACGGCGACGATTACACGCAGGCTTACAATTACCGATATTACGTAACGACAGACGACGCAAACAAGATTTCGTTCGGTGTTCCGGCGAACTATGATCCGAAGGATTACGAACTACTTGGTCGCTATGTCGCTTATCTCGTCGAAACGCTCGGCGGCGACCAAAAGGTTCTCATGAAGAAACTCGCCGAGATTTTTCCCGGTTGGATGAACGGCGGCGAATACAATTACAAACGGGAATCTCTGTTCACGATTTCGCCGCTGGGCGTCAGCCGGTTCTATCAGGACGGCGACTGGACCGTCAAATCCCGGGTTTGGCGGGAACACCTCGAATACTTACAGGGAATCCATCATTTTCTCTCGACGGATTCCCGCGTTCCGGAAGAGTTCCGCAAGGCGACCGCCGCTTACGGTCTGAACAAGTCGATGCAGGAGGAAACCAACGGCTGGCCGAACCAGCTTTACGTACGAATTACCCGCCGGATGCAGGGCGAGTCGATTCTCGATCTGCACGACGTCTGGAACGAACGGAAACACGAAGATTCCGTCGGTTTGGCCCTGTACGGCGTCGACACGTATCCGGTGCGGCGTTACGTTGTCAAGCATCCGGAGACGGGAAAGATCGGCGTCGCGACGGAGGGCAACATGTTTATCGGCGGCGGACGCGGCACGGGAATTCCGTATCAGATTCCTTTCGGGGCGATCGTTCCGAAACGGACGGAATGTACGAACCTCGTCGTTCCGATCTGTTTTTCGGCGACGTACATCGCCTACGCCTCGGCCCGGATGGAGCCGGTGTTCTGCCTGCTCGGCGAGTCGTCGGCCGTCGCGGCGGCCCAGGCGATTCGGACCGGTCGTTCCGTACAGGAAATCGACAAGGATCCGTACAAAAAACGACTGCTGGAACGCGGCCAAATTCTGGAATGGATGCCGTCGAAGCCGAAGGCCCCGGAATGGTTGAGCAAGGCCGGTCCGAATCTCGCGAAATCGGCCAAGGCGTCGATTTCAAGCCAATTTTCTCCCGGCAATACTTACGCCGCTTCGAACGTCAACGACGGCAACGCCGAAACGTCAAGCAACAAGGGCCGCTGGGTCAATGCACGCGACGACAAGGAACCTTACGTCGAATTGCGTTTTGAGAACCCCGTGACGGTGAACGCGTTTCGAATCGTCGGCGGCAAAGTCGACGATCGTGGTGATTTGATCGATCCGAACGTCGACTTCCATCTTTTGGCGGAAGACGAGTCCGGAAAATGGACGAAAATCGACGGCACGCAAGTCGTCGACAACGAACTTTTCGACGTCGGTCGGCGGTTTCCGTCGACGACGTCGAAAGCGTTCCGGCTGATCGTTACGAAATCGAACGAGAACCTCGCCCGGGTCTGGGAATGGGAACTCTTCGACGTGACGTTAATAAAATAGTATTCAAAAAATAACAGCCGGAAAGGAGGCGGTAATCCGCCGGACTGACGGGAAAACCGCGATGGACCGTCATTCCGGCTGTTGTTCGTCGGATTAACCGTTGCCGCCGCCGCCGCAACCGCAGGATTTGACCGGTTTCGTTTCGGTCAATTCGATGACCGCGCCTTCGTGGTCGATGAACGCGAAACGAAAACCCGGTCCCGGACTGTACGGCGGACAAATCACGTTTTTGCCCTTGAGCGCGGCGTCCAAATCGTCGACGGCGAACGCGACATGCGCCTTCGTTCGGATCGATTCGTGCATCGGGCTGTCGGCGGCGAACTTCAACCATTCGATGCCGTAGGGATCCGCGCTCGGATCGCTGAAATGAACTTTCATGTCCGGCAGGTTGCCGGCCCAATTTTTCTCTTCGGTCGTTGGAATTCCGAAATGAAGGTATTGCATGGCTTTTCACAGGGTTGGGGTATTTAGCCGGTACTCCGGCATCTTGACGTTGAACGTTCAATATACCCCGTCGCCGTTGTCGATTCAACCCCCAAGTTTCGTCGGCGTACCGACTTCACTTGGGGCTCTTTGGAAGAAATTCAACTCCAGCGGCGCATCCAGAGTTCGAAAACGAGCAGCGACCAGATTCGGTAGGCGTGGTCGAAGCGGTTCTCGAAATGGTCGTTTAATAATCGTTCGACGAAATCACGTCGAAAGAAACCGCGGCCAAGTGTTTGCGGGTCAAGGAGAATTTCCCGGACGAATTTCTTGAGCGGTCCGCGAAACCAAACGTCGATCGGAACGCCGAAACCCATCTTGCGACGGGTTTCGATCTTCGGCGGCAGCAAATCCCGGAACGCGTCACGGAATATATATTTTCCGTAACTCCCATGAATTTTGTGTTCAAGGGGGATTTTCGCCGCGAATTCGACGAGTCGGTAGTCGAGCAGCGGCGCCCGGACCTCCAGCGAATGAGCCATTGAGGCGATGTCGACCTTCGTCAAAATGTCGCACGGTAAATAAGTTTGCAGGTCGACGAGACTGATTCGGCTGACGAAATCCCGTTTGTCGCAATAAGTCGCCGCATCGTTCAGAAAATGTAACGAGTCCGTCCCGGCGATTCGTTCGGAAAATTCGTCGGTATACAATTCGCGGCGTCGTTGCCGATTGAAAATCGCGATCCATTGCAGATATCGTTCCATCGGTTCCATTCCGAGCGCTTCGAGAAATCTTTTCAATCGCCGGAGCGTCGATTTCTGCCGGGTCGACGCCGGAATCAGATTTCGGATCGGTCCGGCCAAAAATTTCCGAACGAAAGACGGCAGTTGGTCCGCCCATCCGCCGAGCCGAACGGCTTTGTACCGATCATATCCGGCGAAGAGTTCGTCGCCGCCGTCGCCGGAAAGCGCAACCGTTACGCTTTGTCGGGTCAACTCGCAGAGCGCGAGCGTCGGGATCGCGCTGGAGTCCGAAAACGGTTCATCGTAATGGTCGACGAGTGTTTCGATGATCTCGTGAATGTCCGGCGTAACGATAAATTCCGTGTGGTCGGTTCCGGATTTTTCCGCCGCTTGCCGGGCGTACGCCGTTTCGTCGTATTCCTTTTGATTGAAGCCGATACTGAACGTCTTGACTTTTTGCGTGCTCAACCGTTGCGTCAAACCCGCGACGATCGACGAATCGATACCGCCCGACAGGAAAACCCCGAGCGGCACGTCGCTGCGCAACCGGATTTTCACGGCGTCCGTCAACAGTTCGCGGAGTTCTTCGGAGAGTTCGCCGTACGGTTTGTCGGTTTCGGCGTTGAAGTCGGGATTCCAGTATTTCGAGATGGAAAACTTTCCGTCCTTCCATGTTGCGCAATGTCCCGGCGGGAGTTTCGAGATTCCTCGGAAAATCGTTTTCGGATGCGGAACGTATTGATACGTCAAATATTCGTCCAGCGCAATGGGATTGATCTCCCGGGACACGGAATCGACCTCCAAAACGCTTTTCAATTCGCTGCCGAAGAGCAAGCGGTCGTTTTCGAGACGGTAAAAGAGCGGTTTCTTTCCGAGTCTGTCCCGGGCGAGAAAAAGTTTCCGTTTCGGAATGTCGTAAATCGCCAGGACGAACATTCCGTTGAGCCGCCGGAGCATTTCTTCGCCTTCTTCTTCGAAAAGATGGACGAGAACCTCCGAGTCGGTGTCGCTCCTGAAGCGATGCCCTTTCGCCAACAACTCTTTTCGTAACGGTTCGTAGTTGTAAATCTCGCCGTTGAATACCAACCAAAGATTTTCGTCTTCGTTGGCCAAGGGCTGCCGGGCCTGTTCCGACAAGTCGATGATCGAGAGCCGTCGATGTCCCAACGCGACATTCCGTTGCAGGAAAACTCCCCGAGCGTCGGGACCGCGATGGGCGAGGGCGTCCGTCATCCGATCCAACGTCGTCGCGTCGACGGGAATTGCCGAAGAAGTCCAGACGGCGCCGCAAATTCCACACATTTCAGTCTGCGACCACAGGTCGCAGCTCGTCAAGTAATGTCTTCGTGTCCGTATCGTCCGCGAAATTGTTCGGCCGGATATTTTTCGGCGTTGCGTTCCATTTTTTGCTCGAAAATTTTGGCGAGGTCGAGATCGAGCCGGTTCGCCAAACCGAGAAGATACGCCAGCACGTCGGCGCACTCCTCGCCGATTTCGTGCAGCTTTTCCGGCGACAAGGCGTTCCGCTCGCAACGGTCGGGTTCCAGCCATTGGAAATGTTCCAACAACTCGGCTGCTTCGATGCTCAGAGACATCGCGAGGTTCTTCGGCGTATGGAATTTTCCCCAGTCCCGTTGGTCGGCGAACCGCGCAACGGTTTCCTTCAGGTCGGCAAGCGTCGTCACGGCGTCGTTCATGATACGAAAATTCCGCTCTCCATCGGTTGCGATTGCGTGCTGCCGAAAACGCGCATCCGTCGCGGCGTAACGAAAACATCGGAACCGACCTCCAATTTCATCTCGCGGAGTTCCTGATGCGAAATTTCCGCCGAGAGTACCACGTCGTCGCTTTCCAATTTCAATTCGACCCGGACGTGGGCGCCGGCTGCGTTGATCCGAATCACGGTCGCCTCCAAACTTTGCGAGCCGGATTCCGGCGCCAGCGTGACTCGCAGGTCGTGAGGCCGAACGAAAACGGCCGCGGACTGGTCGCCGATCGGATCGACAATACTCTGGGCGTCGACTTCGTAACGATATTTTCCGCCGCCCAAATGCAGTTCGCCGCTCTCCACCCGACCGCTGAACTGGTTCACGGAACCGAGAAAATTCATCACGAATTCCGTCGCCGGATAATGAAACACTTCGTTCGGCGACCCGAATTGTTCGATTTTTCCGGCGCTCATCACGGCGACACGGTCGGCGACCTCAAGCGCCTCGTCCTGGTCGTGTGTTACGAAAACGCTGGTTAAATGAATTTCGTCGTGCAATCGCCGCAGCCAGGAACGGAGTTCGACCCGGACCTTGGCGTCGAGCGCCCCGAACGGTTCGTCGAGCAGCAAGACCTGCGGCTCCACGGCGAGCGCCCGAGCCAACGCGACCCGTTGCCGCTGGCCGCCGGACAGTTGATGCGGATATCGGTGCGAAATCGTATCCAATTGGATCAAGTGCAGCAATTCCAGGACCCGGTCGCGGATTTCCGAGTTCGCCGGCCTCGTTTTCTTCGGCCGGACCCGCAAGCCGAACGCAATGTTCTCGAAGACCGTCATATGACGAAACAACGCGTAATGCTGGAACACGAAACCGACGCCGCGGTCGCCGACCCGCTGACTGGCGACGTCGGAACCGTGAAAGAGAATCGGACCGCTGCCCTCGTCCGGCCCTTCGAGACCGGCGATGATCCGCAACAACGTCGTCTTGCCGGAGCCCGAAGGGCCCAATAGCGCAACGAGTTCACCGGAATCGATTTTCAGGCTCACGTCGTCCAGGGCCTTGAAATGTCCGAACGATTTCGTAATGTTTTGGACCTCGATGCTCAAGGGAGGGTGAGAGGGTGAGAGGGTGAAAGGGTGAGAGGGTGAGAGGGTGAGAGGGTGAGAGGGTGAGAGGGTGTAGAGTGTAGAGTGTAGGGTATTGGGTGTTGAGGTAAAGGCGTAGGCGAAGTAACGCTTGCGTCTTGCCCTACACCCTACACCCTACACCCTACACTTATTTTTCGGCCGTTTTCATCAGCGGGACGGTTTCTTCGCTTCGGAGGAAAATCGTTTCGGAATCTCCTTCGCCGTGGCGAGGCAAGAGGAACAGGGAAAACTCGAATCGAAAATCCTCGTTTTTGATGATCTTGTCGTGAGCGTCGGAAAACTTGCCGAGAATGTCGTCGATTTCCGTGCGTCTTCCGTCAAGCGTCCGCAAGGAGATGTTGAGATTCTGTTGGCTTTTGCTCAACTCGGCGTTCTGTTTGCCTCCGAGATTGAGAAGTTTTTGCTGGATGTCGTTCAATTCTCTTCGACTTTGTTCGGCTTGCGCCAAGTTTCCTTCGCGTTCGGTATCGAGCATTCCCCGTTGATCGACGTAGCGGTCGATCCAGCGAATGCGGCTCGGTTCCGCGACGGCTTCGAACGCAACGATGATCGGATGAAAGCTGTCTTGGCCGGGCCCGTCGTTTCGTTTCGAGCGGATACTCGTCTTGATGTTGACGAAGAAACGATCAGGCGTCTTCATGTCGAGGGCCTCGATGTCTTCGACGCCGGACGGAAATTCGGGATGAACGGCAACGTCCAATCGCAAGGTATAGAAGACGTCGGCTTTGGCGAAAATACTTTTCCAAGGTTCGTCGGCAAGCGGAGTTGGAATATCGAAATTCGTTGTGTCGGTGTTGCCAAATACTTTCGAAGGATAAACCGGCTCAACGATCGTCGTCTCAAAGAGCGGAACGCTGTGAATCTTCGTCAAATCCTTGACTCCCTCGACACCGAAACGAAGAAATCCGAGCCGCAACAGGGCGGCGTCGTCGTAGTACTGCGGAGAAAGGGCGGCGTCCGACCAATCGACGGAAAGTCCTTGGGGAGTCAATTTCAATCGCAGCAACGGCGTCTCGTAGTCGGTGCCGGTATTGACAGCAAGAACACTCCATTCGAGGCGGGTCGGGTCGGGAATTCGTTCGCCGTCTTCAACGTTCAGGTTCGACCGATCGGGCGGCAGGGAATTTTCAAGTTTTTCGAGTTTCGACGTCTTGGCGTCCGTTCCGTTCGCTTGGGAGTCGTCGTCAGCGACGAGCAGTTCGTGTTCCGAGTCCGGCGGGTCGCCAAGAAAGCGAGGGATTTTTCTCGTTTCGATTCGTATTCGAGGGTTTTTCAACAACGGAACGAATTCGAAATGAATCGCCGCTCCCCATCGATACAATTCGGTAAATTCCGAGAACAGTTGTTTTCTCGCCGGATCCTCGGGAGCAGGGATTCGGAGCGACAGGGGCTTAAGAGTCGGGAATTCTTGAAGAAATCGATCGAGTTCCGTCTTCTCGGCTTGCAGTTTTTTCTCGTAATCCTTTCGAGCCTGCTCGACGCTCTCCTTGCGCTGCTGTTCGAGCTGTTCGCTTTCCTTGGCTTTCTTCTCCTGTTCGTCGGCCAAGCGTTTTTGCTCGGCAGCGATTGCGGTCGGATTGAGTTTCGACCCGTCGGCGACATTCCGTTCCGTCGGAGCGCCGTTCGGGGGGTTGGCTCCTTGCCGGGCTGCCGCCGTATTTCCCGGTTTCGACGGAACCTGATAAAAAATTCCAAGTCCAAGAAGCTGGTCGGCGACAATCAACGAAAGAAACAGAACGCAAAGGAACGTCGCTCCGAACATTGCGTAAAAGGAACCGCGCGACTTCATGTTGAGCAGCGATCCGACGACGCCCGGCGACTTGTCCGAAGACGTTTGGATACTGATCGGCGGCGGAGACGTCTTCGAGGAACCCGATGAAACATCGGGGAAATCGGAGCCTCCCGAAAGAGAACCGAAAGATTCCCCAACCGCCTTTTCGGAAATCGGCGACGAGGTCGACAACGGCGGCGGCGACGGCATATTCAGGGCGGCGGAAACTCCGAGATTCTCGAAGATTTCCGGAGCGTCTTCGAACAGATCGGCCTGAATTTCGTTTTCCGGCAGCGAGTGCTCCGCTCCGGTTCGGGCGTATTCGACGTAAGGACCACTCATCGCCTTTCCCAAAGACGTCGTCAAATCAATCAGGAGAACGGTCGAATCGTCCCGAAACTGTCGGGCCTCGGAAGAATCGACCGGAACCGCCTTCCATTGGCAGGCGACGTGTTCCGGATAGGCGGAAAAATACGTTGAAAAGGTCGCCTTCCATTTCATCGCCGGGGGGAGCAGGGCAAGCGACTCGACAAACAGCGGCAGGACGTTCGTTCCCGGCTCGAACAGGATCGCGACCGGTCGTCCGGTCCGGATCGTCGCGGCCAAGACACCCCCCCAACCGGCGTCGCCAGTCAATTGCTTCCATATCGGACACGGTGTGTTGCCCAGAGGCGGAAGCTCCGAACCGCCGTGAATCGACGAATCGACGGTCGCTCGCATTCTTTCGGGATCAAGCCGTTGCCGCTCCCGATCAATCTGGTGCAAGCGGCTGAAGGGCGGCGGAGCGGTCAAGGTCGGCAACGGGCGTCCCTGAACGAACCGAACGGCAGGGGTCAACCACTGAGTGATATGGAAGGCGTGCTGCGCGAGAATCCACGCCGGTCCCTCAGGAACTTGTTCCTCCGAGCCCAACACGATATGGTGCGCAAGCCGATTCGGCTGATGTTGATAATCGACCCCTGAATCCGCGATCCGGGATAAAATGTGAAACGTCGAATCCAGAGCCGGAACAATCAGGTGGGAATAGGCGATCGGATTCTTGGCCGCGTCTTCCGACTCCGGCGGGAAAAGATGTTTGAAACTGCTGATCGATTTCAGACGCATCACCAATTGCGGCGGAACCGTGCCGCTTTCCGCAACCGGACAGAATCCCTGGTCGTTCGGCTCGAGCCCTTGAGAAACGGACGTGAGAATCAGTTCTTGCGTCATAGCGATGAAAAATTGACAATTGACGATGGAGAATTGCCAATGGGGAAATAATGATTATCGGATGTCGTTCGTCTGGATTATTCTTTGCCAACGGTTCGTTTTCATCGGATGAAACACGGGACTTATTGTCAACTTTCCGTTATTCAAACGTTTGGAGCCAGCGTTGGTGAAAATCGTGGAGTGAGTTCGTCACGGGGCCAAGTTGGGAAATCGAGGCTAATTCGGAAAGTTGGTTCTCGATTTGATCGAAAAGGACCTTGGGATAGGGCATTCCAGGACGAATAAAGCGAAAATACATGTTGAAAAACTCGTCGGCGTCGTCCCAGGAGTCGTCGACGACCGACGGCAACAGTCCCGACATCGCAACGATCGAGTTCCGCAATGTCCGGGGATCGCTGGCTTTCGGATCGAGATCACTCGACACCTCAATGTGATGGAGAATCGCGTTGGAGAAATCTTCGGTAAACCCCCATTCATCGACGAGAAAGGCTCCGGCGACGGCGTGGTTCCACCCGAAGATTTCGTTTTCCAGTTCGGAGAGGCGTCGCTTTTCTTCGCCGCGTCGAACCAGGATCTGTTCGTATTCCGTCGGCCAAGTTTGAGCGAGGATGGGGATCGCCATGTCCTGAAAAAGAGCGCAGAGAAACAGTTCCTCGGGATCCTGATCGGTGAAATATCCTCCGAAAATCTTGGCGAAGATTCCCCGTCGAATGGCGTCCAGACAGATTTTCTTCAATTCGAACGGTCCGCAACGAGGATTCGGCAACAGGGCGAACACCGCGTTCCAGAGGATGAAGTTTTTGATTGTCCGGCCGTACACAAGGGACAACGCCATCTGGATCGTCGTGATCTTGTTTCGGAAGCCGAAATAGGACGAATTGACGAAGCGGAGAATCTGCGACGTCAGTCCGAGATCGGAAGAAATAACGGACGCGTATTCACGGGGACCGTTGTTGGCGTCCTTGGAAAGTTCAAGGATTCGAGCGGCACTCTGGGGCAGCGCCAGCAGGCGCGTTCCCTTGATCCGCTTGACCATTTTGTGGTACTGTTCGTTTTGGGCTCGGCTTTCCATCGGCATTCGAATGTTGGCCGCGTCGTTCTGCGACGCGCGAAAGGCAGGGAAGGCTCAAAGGGTGTCAAGACTCGTCAATCCAGCGATTCCGAATATAAACGTTGGAAGTCGGTCAGCGTCAACGGTGGGGACGGCGTCGCCGTGATGGTCAACAGGTCGCGGTACTGTTCGTCGATATCGGTAAACAGTTGATTCAAAAGCGGCATTTTGTCGAGAAGAATCGATTTCTTCATGATTTTGTAATAGGCCGTGTAAAACTCGTCGCCTTCTTGCCAAGTATCGTCCAGAGCCGAGGGAAGCAACGAGGAAAGAGCAACGACGGCATCGATAATTCCCGATTTCGAGCCGTCGTGATCGAACACGGGCAAAATGTGATTGCGGACGCTCTTGGCGAAATCCGAACCGAAGCCCCATGTTTCGACGAGAAAGGCGCCGGCGATCGCGTGATTCCAGCCGAACTGCCGCTCCTCCAGTTCGGAAAGACGGATATGCTCGACGTGTTGTCGAGTCAGGAGTTCGGCGTATTCCTTCGGCCAAACTCGGGCCAGCACAGGAATCGCCATGTCTTGAAAAAGTCCGGCGACAAAAAGCTCCTCCGGATCGAGTCCCCGAATATAGGAAGCCAAGGCCTTACAAAAGACGCCTCGACGAAGGGCGTCCTGAAAGACCAGTTTGAGGTTGAACGGGCCGGACCGAGGATTCGGTAAGAGAGCGAATACGGCGTTCCACAGCACGAAATTTTTGATCGTCCGAACGCAGACCAGCGACAGAGCGGCCTGGATCGTCGTGATATTATAACGGAATCCGAAAAATGACGAATTGACGAACCGAAGAATCTGCACCATCAGCCCTGGATCGGCGGAAATCGGAACCGCATATTCCGGTGGTCCGTTTTCCGGATTTTTCGAGAGTTCGAGAATCTTCGCCGCGCTTTGCGGCAACGCGAGGACGTTGCTTTTCTTGATCTGCTTAAAAAGTTCTGGATACGAATCTTCCGACATGGCATTATATAAGGAGCGGAGCGTCCACTCCGCAGGTTTTCGCGTCGAGCGGGAAATCGAATTGGGTTGGAGGACCTCCCCCTGAAGCTTTTGCTGGAAAACAATCAACCGCTGGCTCCTTGACAGCGAAAGCGTAAGCGAATCGTCATAGGGGGACAAAGTTTTCGAGCAGACACATCGTCTGTATTCTATCATACTTTTTCACATTTTTTTACCCCCGACAAAAGAAATACCGTAGTACAGCCAGGGCTTTTTCGAATAGCCCTGCCGTACAACGGTATGTGTGCTGAAAATGCCTGATTGCTTCGGATTTTTGCGGGACGGAAAATGTCTTGGGAGAAGGCTTGTCAAGAGTTAAGGAAATAATGTTCGTCAAATAACAGCCGGAAAGGAGGCGGTACTCCGCCGGATTGACGGCGGAGTCGCGACGAACCGTCATTACGGCGAGTACGCCTCCATTCCGGCTGTTGTTCTTGCCGCGAACACTTTTTCGCTAACTCTGTACCAGCGAAGGAAAATTTTTACATCGGCGGTTGCGGCGGCATTCCACCGGGCATCGCTCCACCCATCGGTTGCGGCGGCATTCCGCCGGGCATCGCTCCACCCATCGGTTGCGGCGGCATTCCACCGGGCATCGCTCCGCCCATCGGGTTCTGCGGCATTCCACCGGGCATCGCTCCACCCATCGGTTGCTGCGGCATTCCACCGGGCATCGTTCCACCCATCGGGTTCTGCGGCATTCCGCCGGGCATCGTTCCGCCCATCGGATTCTGTGGCATTCCGTTCATCATGTCGCCGCCAGGCATACCGGGTTGGGCGCCGCCGATCGGATTTCCCATGGCGTCGACGCCGCCGACGCCGCCCATTCCGCCGCCCATCTGCATTTGCTGCTGTTGCAGAGCAAGTTGCTGGGCCGCGACCTTCGGATCCCAGCTCATGATATCGTCTTCGGTGAAATCGGTCTTGTCGGGACCGGCCGACCAAATCGCGGGCTTGTTCCGTTCGCCGGTCCGTTGGTTGACGCCGTTGACGAGATTCATTTCGTAGCGATACGGCTGTTGCCAAGGATCCAGCGGCACGGCATCGCCGGTCAGATACGGATCGGACCGCTTTTTCAGGACGGTGTAAAGTTGCGGATTGAAGAACGGCTGCGTCCAAGTCGATCCGAAGCCGGTCAAAGCTCCGCCCATCGGATTCGCGCCGTTCATTCCGCCCATCATATTCGGATCACCGGTCATTCCGCCGCCCATCGGGTTCATTCCACCCATCATGTTCGGATCATTCATTCCGGGCATTCCGGGAGTTGCGCCGGGAGCGCCGCCCATCGGAGGCATTCCACCGACGGCGTTTGCTCCACCGCCCATCGGATTGTTCGGATCGCCGGGCATTCCGGGCATTCCGCCCATCGCTCCGGGATTGTTGAACGAGTCGACGCCGCCGACGCCGGTCGCGCCCATGTTCATGCCGGCGTTCGGATCGTTCGGATTCGCGAGACCGACTTGCGGCATCGTTCCGGCCGTCTGCTGACCCTCGTTCATCGGAACGAAGATCAAGGCGTTGAGCCCCTGTTCCGTGGTCGGGTAGTTGCCGTGGTCGACGACGTAGGTCTGTAACGCCTTGTCGAAGTTGCCGATCCACGATTTCGTGATGTTGATGTTCGACTTGTTCCGATACGACATCACGGCCGGGGCGAGAATCGCGAACAACGCAACGATGATCGCCAGCACGACGAGCAGTTCGAGCAACGTGAAGCCGAGCGAACGATGTTGAATCCTGTTGGACATGGAAAAGCGTCTCCGAAAAAGGGAAAAAGAAACATTATCGAGACGATCATTATACCGTTTTCGAAGGAAAAAACCAGTCCTTTTCGGAAGTTTTCAGGGAACCGAGGGACCGGGAGAACCGGGACCACAGGTCCCGGCTCTTGATCCCGGGCCGTAAGTCAGCCGCCGCATATGGGGCAATGTTCGTTGCGACGAATCTCCAGCTCCGAAATCCGGTTCGTCCAGAGATCGACGGCAAGCAGCGAACGGTTGACGGAGTTTTCGTTGCCGCTCAGGATTTTGATCGCTTCGGACGCCTCGACGGCCGCAATCAGTTGAACGATCGGAGCCAAAACGGGAAACTCGCCGCCCAACTCCTCTTCGGTCGGCGGCAACAGACAGGCGAGGCACGGCGTCAAACCGGGAAACACGGTCAATATCTGTCCCGAATTGCCCTGGACGCCGGCGCTGATCAGCGGCTTGCCGTATCGAACCGCCGTCCGATTCATGAGAAAACGGGTCGGGAAATTGTCCGTTCCGTCGATCAGGAGGTTGAACCGCTCCAAGAGCGAAACCGTATTCTCGTCGAAACGGCAGGGAAAAGTTTCGACCACCGCTTCCGAATCGGCGGCGAGCAGGTTTTCCTTGGCGGCGTCGACTTTCCGGCGTCCAACGTCTTTTTCATCGAACAAGAGTTGTCGATGCAGGTTACCGAGTTCGACGACGTCCGGATCGATCAATCCCACGGAGCCGATTCCGGCCCGAACTAAAAGATTCGCGACGCTGCCGCCCAGCGCACCGCAACCGACGATCAACGCCCGACCGCTTTCGAAGCGGCGTTGACCGGCGTCGCCCAGCGGCGGAAACAGGCGTTGACGGCGGTATCGGTCCATCATTCGAAAACCTGAAACGTACAGAGCCCGAAGCGTAAGCGAGGGATTGTGCTCGAACCCCTCGCTTACGCTTCGGGCTCTGTTCGCTTCGGGCTCTGAAAAAGATCTAATTGACGCCTAACGCCTTTTCCAGTTCCTCCGCGACGCAGTCGACGGTATACCGAAGCTGTTGCTCGGTATGGGCCGAAGTCAGGAAGAACCGTAATCGGGCCGCTTTTTCTTCGACGGCGGGATGCAAAATCGGCTGGACGTTGATTCCGCGACCAAAGAGGGCTTTCGACATCTGGAGCGAGAGCATCGAGTTGCCGAGGATCACGGGAACCACGGCGGAATCCCTGCTCGTTCCGGTGTTCAAGTTTTTTTGGCCGGCAAGTTTCAGGAACAAGGCGGAATTGCGACGCAGCGCGTCGACCCGTTGCGGTTCCCGTTCCAGGAGCCGGATCGCGGCCAACGCGGCAGCGGCGTTCGGCGGCGAAATCCCCACGCTGAACACGAAGCTCGGCAAGGTGTATTTCAAATACTCGACAAGCTCCTTCGAACCGCTGATATAGCCGCCGCAGCTTGCAAAGGTTTTGCTCAGCGTACACATCCAGAGATCGACGTCGGCCCGATCGACGTTGAAATGCTCGCCGATTCCGCGACCCGTCTTGCCGAGCACGCCGAGCGAATGGGCTTCGTCGACCATCAACAGCGTTTTGTGCTTCTTCTTGACGTCGATCAGCTTCGGCAAATCGGGATAGTCGCCGTCCATGCTGTAGACGCCCTCAACGACGATCAGCACCCGGCGGTATTCGCCGCGGTGCTTTTGCAGGATCCAATCGGCGGCTTCCCAATCGTTATGGGGAAACGGCCGCCGTCGGGCTCCGGAAAGCAGCGCTCCCTGCACGATGCTGTTATGGGCCAAGGCGTCGAACAAAATCATGTCCTGTTCGCCGAGAAGATGTCCGATCACGCCTTCGTTCGTCGAATGTCCGCCGACCATCACGATCGTGTCTTCGCAGCCGAGGAACGACGAAATTTCGTTCTCCAGTTCGCGGTGTAACGGTTTGTTGCCGGAAACGAGTCGACTGGCCGAAACGCTGGTCCCGTACTTCGCGCAGGCTTCCTGAGCGGCCTTCGTGACCGCCGGGTCGCCCGAGGTGTTGACGTAATTGTAATTCGAAAAGTTGATGTATTCCTTGCCGCCGATCAGGGCTCGATCGTTCGTGATTCCTTCGTGGACGTCAAAAAACCGATTCAATCCGGTCGTCTGAATCAGGTCGAGTCCGCCCCGTAATTTTTGGTATTCCGGGAATTTTGCGACGCTAAAATATTCCTCGGGAATCTCCTGGATGGACTTTTTCTCTTCCGTCGCCGTCGGTTTGCGGGGCCCGCTGCCGAGATGAACCAGAACGGCGTCGAGAACCTGCTGAGCCGTAAAGAGTTCGGAAAGGATCGACTCGGGAAACTGTCCGCCGAAGCGATCTTCCAACGAGGCGAGGATTTCCATCCGTTCGAGCGAGTCGAGTCCGAGTTCCGTGATATCGGATTCCAGCGTCAGGTTGGCGGCCCGTTCCTTGGCGACTTTTCGAACTTCTTCGAGCACCACGGCGGCGGCTTCGTCCTGCGAGATCCGCTCCAGCGTTTTGCCGTTGTTCGACTTTTCCTTGACAAGGGTTCGGACCGTTTCGGTCTGTTTGGGGGCAACTTGGCCGGGATCAAACGGAATCGTGGAGCGAACAATTTTACGATGATCTTCGGCGTCGGTCAGACCGACCGCCTCGGCGAGTTCGTCCTTCGACTCGCCGCCCTGTGTGAAGTCGAACCGAACGGCGGACGAAATCCAACGGGAAATTTCGCTGAGCGAGCCGTCCAAAAATCCTTGGCGGCAAGCATGTCGCTGGATCTTTCCGCTGGATGTCTTCGGAATGCTGCCCGATTTGACGAGAATCATCGCTTCGACCGGAATGTCGTGTTCCAAGGCGACGGCCCGTTTGATTTCGCTGAAAATCGGCTCCATTTCGCCCTTGAAACGACGTTCGACTTCTTGAATGATCACGAGCCGCTCCACATCGGAGGAATCCTTGACCATGAAAGCGGCGCCGCCGAGGGGCCGAAGATGGGGATCGACCTTTTGGACCGTCATCTCGATGTCCTGCGGATAAACGTTGACACCACGAATGATGATCAGGTCCTTGATCCGTCCGGTGACGAACAGTTCGCCGTCGACGAGGAACCCGAGGTCGCCGGTTCGCATGAAGGGCCCCTCGTTCCCGTGCTGTGAATTGGGGGCTATCCGGGCTTGGAAGGTCTGTTCGGTCGCTTCGGGGGCGTTCCAGTATCCTTTCGCCATGCTGGAGCCCTTGACCCAAATTTCGCCGACGGATCGTTCCGAACACTCAACGCAGGTTTCCGGATCGACGATCGCGACCCGTTGATCGAGCAGAGCCTTACCGCTGGAAACGAGCCGACTGACTTTGTTGCCGCCCATCTTGTCGGACGGCGTGTCAACGTCGACCGCCCGGCCCGTGGAAAGGGCGTCGGCGTCGAACGACCGGATAACGGGCAGCTTGTCTTGAAACCCTCCCGTGACGATGAGCGTTCCTTCCGCCAAACCGAAGCAGGGATAAAACGCTTCGGGCCGAAAGCCGCAGGGCTCGAATTTCTTCGTAAAGGCTTCAATGGTCTCGGCGAGGACCGGTTCCGCTCCGTTGAACGCGACTTTCCACGAACTCAGGTCGAGCAGTTCGAGTTGATCGTCGGTAATCTGGCGGACGCAGAGATCGTAAGCGAAGTTCGGCCCGCCGCTGGTCGTTCCCCTGTATTTCGTGATCGCAGCCAACCAGCGAAACGGCTTTTGGAGGAACGTCAACGGCGACATGATGACGTTCGTTCCGCCGACGTAAAGCGGCTGAATGATGCCGCCGATCAGGCCCATGTCGTGATAACTCGGCAGCCAAAAAACGCCAGATCCGCTTCGGGTGTGTTCGAATCCTTGGTAAATCAGTCGGGAATTGTGGATCAGGTTGCCGTGCGTCAGGATGACGCCTTTCGGCGTGCCCGTGGAGCCCGAAGTGTATTGGAGAAACGCGATCGTGTTGGCGTCGACGTTTGGATCCGTCCAGTGTTCTTCGAATCCTTCTTCGAGAGCCGTGGTCGCCTGCCAGGGAATGTTTTTGAGGTCGGGAGCTTCGTCGATCATTTCGCCGACCCGTTGGAGGACGTCGTCGGTCGTCAGGGCGAGGGCGGCGTTCGCGCTCTGGGCGACGGCCTGAATCCGAAGCATGGAGCGGTTTTTACGCGGCGGATAGACGGGAACGGCGATCGCTCCGGCGTAGAGGCAGCCGAAATAGGCCGCGATAAAATCGAGTCCCGGTGGATAGAGCAGCAGGACTCGTTGACCGAACATGTTATGCTGCTGCAACCAGGCCCCGATTTGTCGGGCGCGGCGGTCGAGTTCGCCGTTGGTCAGCGGAATCTCGTCGTCGACGCCGTTGGCAAGGTAAATAAAAGCATTTTTTTCCGGTTCCGTCAGCGCTCGAAAGCGAACGAGCTCAACGAGACTCCGGGGCCCGAAAATCGTGGAAAAATCCTGCGAAGTTGACACTAAACGGGTAAAAAAAGTTGTTAATCGATCCGAAATCCATGAAGCTTAACGAGTTCAATGTACTCTTTATCGGTTTTTTTTCAAGGGTACAATGGTCGCTCTGGCGGTTGACGTCCCAAGGCTTCACCGGGAGCTTCGGATTGTAGCGATTGTCCCGAAAAGTCCGTACCGAACACGAGCCCCTCGCCAAACGGGGCGGTTTTCGATAGAATTTATGAAAATTGATGATCCGAGCCGTATCAGAGCCGCTTTCGTAAGAAAGCGATTCCGGGAACCCGATGAAGAAACCTCGCCTTTACCTCGACCTTTGCTGTTTCAACCGTCCCTTCGACGACCAGACGCAATTTCTGGTCTGGATGGAAACTCAAGCGATCTTGTTGATTCAAGAAGGGATCAAGAGCGGCGAGTTCGAACTGGCGTGGTCGTATATTCTGAACTTCGAGAACGGCAAAAATCCGGACGAACAGAAAAGAAACGCCGTTTTCAATTGGCGAAATTTGGCGACGACGATGATTCGTGAATCCGAACGGATCGTGAAAACCGCCGTTGAGTTGCGAAAAGATGGCGTCAAACTGTACGACTCCATTCATGTTGCCTGTGCAATTGCCGCCGAATGCGATTGTTTCATCTCGACGGACAAACGTTTACTCAAGAAAAGAATAAGCGGAATCAAGTTGTGTAATCCGCTCGATTTCATTCAACTGAAGGAGCCTGAGAAATGATTCCTGATTCCATTGTTTTAAATACCGGGATGAATGCTCTTGTCGACAAGCTCGGACTCGTCGACGCCGAACGTTTTGTCGCCCTCATGAATCGCAACCGTTTCGACTATACGGAATGGAGGCAAGGACTTCCCGAAGACATGACGGTCGAAGAATTGAGCCGAGCCGCAATGGAATACCAGAAAGAATTGGACAAACTTCATCCCATCGAATAGTCGACAATAAATCAGAGCCCGAAGCGTAAAAACAGAGCCCGAAGCGTAAGCGAGGGATTGTGCTCGAAACACTCGCTTACGCTTCGTGCTCTGAAATCAACAATATTTTCACATCAATCATCATGAGCGAAACCGAACCGCGAACGTTGAATTTTTTGGAACAGATCATCGAAGCCGACATCGCCGCCGGGAAGCACGGCGGTCGCGTCGGAACACGTTTTCCGCCGGAGCCGAACGGATACCTTCATATCGGTCACGCAAAGAGTATCTGTCTCAACTCGGGGCTCGCCAGGGAATATAAAGGGACGTTTTTTCTCCGCTTCGACGACACGAATCCGGCGAAGGAGGAAACCGAGTACGTCGAATCGATCATCGACGACGTGAAATGGATTTCCGGCGACGATCTGAAGGATCGGATTTTCTTCGCTTCGGATTACTTTCAACAAATGTACGATTGGGCCGAAGAGCTCATCCGCAAGGGAAAAGCGTACGTTTGCGACCAATCGCCGGAACAGATGAAGGAAAACCGAGGCACGCCGTCGGAGCCGATGAAGCCGAGCGCGGGTCGGGAGTTTCCGCCCGAAAAGAATCTCGAACTGTTCCGTCAAATGCGCGACGGAAAGTTCGCCGAAGGGGAACGGACGCTCCGCGCGAAAATCGATTTGGCGTCCCCGAACTTCAACATGCGGGATCCCGTGATGTATCGGATCATCAAGGCGGAACACCATCGGACCGGCGCGAAGTGGATCATCTATCCGATGTACGATTGGGCGCACGGACTCGAAGACGCAATCGAACGGATCACGCATTCGATCTGCACGCTGGAATTCGAGCATCACCGGCCGCTGTACGATTGGTTCCTCGACCAGATCGACGAATTCTCGAAACCGGGAGCGTACCGGCCGAGACAATACGAATTCGCCCGGCTAAATTTAACGTACACCGTGATGAGCAAACGCAAACTGCTCGAACTCGTCAAGGGCAAGTTTGTGTCCGATTGGAGCGACCCCCGGATGCCGACGATCTGCGGTCTGCGGCGTCGCGGGTACACGCCGGAATCGATCCGTGCGTTCTGCAAGGAGATCGGCGTCGCCCGGATGAACAGCATGATCGACGTCGTGAAGCTCGAAAACGCGATCCGTGAGGATCTCAACAAACGGGCTCTCCGCCGGATGGGCGTTCTCAAGCCGGTCAAGCTCGTCATCGAAAACTATCCGGAAGGCCAAACCGAGATGCTCGACGCCGTGAACAATCCGGAAAACGAAGCGGACGGTGTTCGGCAGGTTCCGTTCTCGAAAGTCCTGTACATCGAACAGGACGATTTTCTGGAGAACGCGCCGAAGAAGTATTTTCGTCTCACGCCGGGACAGGAAGTCCGGTTGCGCTACGCTTATTACGTCAAATGCACCGGATGTGTGAAGGACGACGCCGGAAACGTGATCGAGGTTCGCGGTACCTACGATCCGGAGACACGCGGCGGTTCTTCACCGGACGGTCGCAAGGTGCAGGGGACGATCCATTGGGTCAGCGCGGAACACGCCGTGAACGCCGAAGTTCGACTTTACGATCGGCTTTTCACGAAGGAAAACCCCGACGATCCGCAGGACCTCAAGGATTACAAGGAATACCTGAATCCGAATTCTCTGGAAATCGTCGCCGACGCCAAGTTGGAGCCGAGTTTGGCTCAAGCAAGCCCAGCCGAAAAATTCCAGTTCGAGCGGATCGGATATTTTTGCGTCGACTCCGTTGATTCGACGCCGGAGAAACCCGTCTTCAATCGAACCGTTTCGCTGCGGGACTCTTGGGCGAAAGTCGAAAAGAAAGGCTAGTACAAAGTTAAGAAAATAATGTTCGTCATCCCCGCGAAGGCGGGGACCCAGACGATAGGCGTTGTCAACCGTTTGCACACTCTATAACTTGCGGCGATGCAAAGGGTTGGAAAATTTACTCTCTAGTGGTTGATTTGGCTTGGTCTTCCGCGAATATGGTAGCCGGAAGCGAAGCCGTACTCGGCGCAGCGCCCGGTAATGGCGTCAACGAGCCCAATCAACCGGGCGCTACGGGAGTACCCTACGCTTCCGGCTGCCATGCTGAATTTGCCAAAGACCAAACCGAAACCTCCACTAGATCCCCCTCTTCCAGAGCGTTCGCGAAAAAGGGGCGGTCAGGAGTTTCGAATTCAACCCCAACGTGGTTCAACAATGTAGCCGGGGGGGACCTGCCGTCCAGGCGTGAAGAGCCGTATTCGGCGCAACCCCCGGTTTCATGCGACAATCCGTACCCCAACGGGGTGCAACAAGATCCCGTGAAAAACTGTTCGACCCCGTTGGGGTCGGTTTTTTATTTCGTTTCATGACCGGGGGTTACGGCGAGTACGCCTCACCCACGGCTACTCTGTTTCACCCCGTTGGGGTGGGATGCTCGTCGCCCTCAATCGGCGAACGCTCCCCCCTCTTCCGACTTTGGACGGAACGGGGTATACTGATCGTTCTTTGTCGATAAGTATTTTCAACATTTTTGCAGGGAGTTCTGAACCGTGGGAACGAAGAAAACCGGAAAGGGCAGACGGAAGATCGGACGAAAAAAACGACGTATGCGATCCAAGATCCGTCACCGCAAGTGATATGCCGTCCGAGCCGGTACACGTCGCGCTTGCATTTTAGCCGCGCAGCGTGTCCTCGGAATGGAATTTTCTCAATAATTCCAGTTCATCCCGAGGATCAGGGTGTGCGCCGAGTATCTCGACGCGATTTCCGCCGTGTACCGTAGATAGACGTCCAAACTTGATCCCATGGACGATGTAAATCCTCCGCCGACGAAGAATCGATCTGCCGGAAGGTTGGCGTCGTTGAATCGATAGACGGTTGGAGCGTCGACGAAACTTCCGACGTTGAAAAGATCTTTGTCGCTCCATTCATGGAGCCAGCCGCCGTAAATTCGCGGCGTCGTCACGGCTAGCGCGCTGACCGTTTTCCAGGTATATCGGACACCGAACACGGATGTTGTCTTATTGCCGTCTCGCGGCGATTTGTCGTCGTACCAGATTTGCCGAATGCCGATATAGGGCTCGACCTTGGCCAAACCGGCTTCCCACCACGTTCCAACCTCGCCGTTGAGGTTGCCTTGGGTCGCCGTCGATGTCGAGTCCGATTCCTTGTTGTCATCGGAACCGATTCCGCCTTCGAAATCGAAATAGAATCGCTGCAACATGAATCTCGTGTACAGAGAACCGTGAAACGCGGAAACGTCCTTCGAAACGTCGCCTTGTTTTTGATCGACCGAACACCAACTTCCGCCCAGGCCGGCCCCGATGAGGATGTTGCGGCCGAGTTGCCGATCGATACCAAGAGACACGCCGTACGATTTGGCGTCGAAGCTCTCACGGGAATCGCCGCCGCTCAAGCTCGTCCAGTTTCCGAACCCGCGAAGCCAGGTCCGAAGATGGGACGGACCGGAAGAGTGAGGCAATTTCGGCGAAAACTGCCGCGGTAAGGTCGGCCGGGAAAAGAAAAAGAGGTCCGAGAGACGTCGCTGGCCCAACTCCGTCGAGTCGTTTCGTCGAACGAGTTCCGAATCGGAATCGGCAACGACGTCAAGACCGGTTCCGAAAGCGACGACCCCCGTCAACACGCAAAGAAATCCGACCACGAAACGTCGCCGCTTCGATAAACCGGATTCCTTGCCGTACTGTTTCATCTTGAAACTTTCTCAAAAAATACGCCCCGACGTTTCGGTCGGGGCGAGTTGGATGATTCGCAAACCATCGGGAGATCGACTATTTCGTCGCTTCGGCGTCGGAGGCCGTGGAGGCGGTCTTCGGCGTTTCGGCGGTCGGAGCAGCTTCGGTCGCCGGTTTGTCGGCGTCTTCCGGGGTCTTGGCGCCTTCCAGAGTCTTAGCGGTTTCCGCGCCCGGAGCCTGCGGTTGGCCGGACGGACGGAGGAACGGAACCGGCAACGTCATGCCGTTTTCGTTGCCGCGAGCGAAGAGCTGCGGCGAGTTGTTGGCGTCGAAGCCAGCTCGAAGGAGCACGCCGCTGTGGATTTCCTGACCGACGACGTTCGCTCCATTGGAGCTGCGGACGATCATTTCGCCGCCGATTTCATTGGATGAACCGATTTCGGTGAAAAATCGCCATTTATCCATCGGCGTGGTGACGAGGTCGTCCGGGCTGGTAAACATCCGGTTGCCGACGAAAACGTGTCCCTGATACTGTGTACCGATGAACTTTTTGCCGAGAACGACGTTGTTCGCGAGGACGGAGCCTTCACGGATCACGACATCTTCCTTACCTTCGGCGTTCACGAGCATTGCCGACTTCGTGATCTTGAGATTCGCGACTTCCAACGAATCGAACTTGCTCGAACCGCCGACGAAGAAGACGACAGCCGCGCCGACGATTCCGCCGATCAACGCGGAAACGACCGAACTCATCAGTTTCTCACTCATTCTAAAACCTCCATGTTCTTGTGTTTGGATTTCCCTATCGTCGACAAAGTCGTTCTGCCGATCACTGTTGAGGGGGATTTCGGAAACACCCCGTTTCCGAAAGGTTGCGGAATTCTAGCAACTCTTGCCAAACGAATCCAGAGCAGTTTCGACAAGAAAACATATTTTTCGACTATTTTTCGGCCTGTCGTCGACCATGTCCCGAACGAACGAAGAATTTGAACGTTCCGTCCAATCTCTCTCGGGATCGGCCGTGAGCCGCGCTGCCGTCCTGTTTCGGTTTCGAATCCTGACGACCGCTTATTGGGTTTTCCTGACCTTGCTCCTTTGGCTGCCGGATCCCCGGGTACTGCTTTGGGGCTGGGAGCCGGCGGAGGGACCGCGTGGATACGCCCACGTCATCACTTTTTCGCTCCTCGGCCTGTTGGTCGAACTCGGACGGCGGAAAAAAAGTTTTCTGTTTTGGGCCGGAATTCTCATCGGATACACGTTCCTGACGGAAATCGTCCAAGAGATGCTCCCGATCCGTTCCTTCGATTGGGGGGACGTCGCTCAGGATCTCATCGGTTCTTTTCTCGGCATGGGAATCGGCGTTCTGATCCGTCGTGTCTGGCTTGCGGTTTTTCCATACCAGCCTGAGCCGCCGGTGCAGGGTGATCTTGAGACGCCGACCGACATCAATATCTCCCCGCGCTGACGCTTGGGGCTGGTATCGGACCTGCTTCTGTTGTAAAATGTGCTTTGATATCGTTTCTCCATCGAATTCCCAACGATTTCTCAGGCCATGCAAACGCCGAAACAGGTTCTTGATACGTACTTTCTCGACATTCGGCACGATCTGCTCGAAATCGCCGCGATGTTCGACCGTTACGACGCCGCCGTCAAACGGACAGGAAAAGAATCCGACGATTCCCGCCGGGAAAAACTTCAGGACGCCGTCCGTCTCCTCGCCGACGCCGAACAACGAAATCGAGCTGAAACACTCCTCAACCTCTTCTCCGACCTCGACGAAACGACGCAGGAAGGTAAGAACCGAACACACCCCTTTTAGTGAACAGTTAACAACGAACAGTGAACAACGAACGCAAGCGTTTCGCTGTGTTTGTATTGCACTGTTCACTGTTCACTGTTCACTGTTCACTGAAATGTTCATCATCCAGCCTCATTATCACGCGATTGCCCGGACCGGTCAGGACTACGAACGGATGTTCCAGAGCGGCGTCGTCGCCGTCGCCGAACCGGCGTTTTGGGCCGGGTTCGATCGGGACCACGCCGGAACGTTTCTCGACTATTTCAAGCAAATCAGCGAATTCGAGCCGCGTCGCGCCGCCGAGTACGGCATCAAGCATTATGGTTGGATCGCCGTGAATCCGAAGGAAGCCGACAATATCGAAATCGCCCGGGAAGTGCTCCGCGAGATGCCGAAACTGCTCGACAAGCCGACCGTCCTCGGAATCGGCGAAACCGGTCTCAATAAATCGTCGAAAAACGAGATCGAAATCATGGAGGCCCATATCGACATGGCGGTCCAATATGATCAACTTCTCCTGATCCACACGCCGCATCTCGCCGACAAAGCGAAAGGGACACGCATCATTCTCGACGTCCTCAAGAATTACAAAAACAAGCTCGATCCGAACAAGGTCTGGATCGATCACGTCGAAAACCATACGGTCAAGGCGGTCAAGGACGCCGGATACTGGTTCGGTTTCACGTTGTATCCGATCACGAAATGTTCGATCAATCGGGCCGTCGACATGATCGAGCAGTACGGCACGGAGCGGCTCCTCATGAATTCGTCTGCCGACTGGGGCCCCAGTGATCCGATGCTGCTCCAGCAATGCGTGTTCGAATGCGCCCGTCGCGGACATTCCCGGGAGGAAATCCTCGAAATATTCCATAACAATCCGGCGCGGTACCTCGGCCAGTGTCCGAAGTTCGACGTCAAACCCATCAAAGTCGTCGAAACGGCATAAAAAATAATCTGTCATCCCCGCGCAGGCGGGGACCCAGAGAACAGATTCCAATAGGGTTCTTGCACACGTTATTGACGGATGCAAACGGTCGACAACATCTTCCGTCTAGGTCCCCGCCTTCGCGGGGATGACGAAAATTCCCATGAACATCATTCCCGTTCGTCGTTGGTCCGAACAGAAGGCGTTTCTCGACTTGCCGTGGAAGATCTACAAGGACGATCCGTACTGGATTCCGCAAATTCGGCTCGAACAGAGCGGTCTCGTCGGCTTCAGCAAGGACCCGTTCTATGAACGGAACGAATGCGCGACGTTTCTCGCCGTCGACGGAAAGAACGTTTTGGGGCGAATTTGCGCGATTCTCAATCGGGGGCATCTCGACCGTTACGGCGACGGCGTGGGTTTCTGCGGCTTCTTCGATTGCGTCGACGATGTTTCGGTCGCCGGCGGCCTGTTCGACGCCGCGACCGCCTGGCTGAAGGAAAAGGGTTGTACGACGATTCGGGGGCCGGTCAATCCGTCGTTGAACCAGACGCTCGGACTGTTGATCGACGGCTTCAACAGTTCGCCGTTTTTCATGATGACGTACAATCCGCTGTACTACGAAAAACTTTTCGAAGACAACGGCTTCCGCAAGACGCAGGACCTGTATTCCTATTGGGGCTCCGTCGACATGCTGCCGAAGATCTCCGAAAAGCTCGGTCCGATCTGCGAAATGTTGATGGAACGGACCGGTGCGAAACTCCGCTACGCCGACCGCAGGAACTTCGGCCGGGACGTCGAAATCTTCCTGAATATCTATAATCGCGGTTTGATGAATACCTGGGGCTTCGTGCCGATGTCCGACGCCGAGATCAAGGAAACCGTCAAATACCTGAAATACCTGGTCGTTCCCGAGTTGACCTCCGCCGTCGAAATGGACGGCAAGGTCGTCGGAGCGTCGTTTGCGTTACCGGATTACAATCCGCGGATCAAGGCGATCAAGGGCCGCCTGTTTCCCTTCGGCCTGTTGCGGCTGCTTTGGCGGAAACGTGACATTAAATCGATCCGGATTCTCAGCACCAACGTGCTGCCGGAGTACCAGATGCAGGGAATCGGCCTGCTCCTGATGCATAATCTCGTCCCCCAAGTGATGAAGTACGGAATTACCAACGCGGAATTTTCCTGGGTACTGGAATCGAACACGTTTTCGCGCGGAAGCCTCGAAAAGGGCGGCGCGATCCGGACCAAAACCTACCGGGTCTACGACAAGCCGATAGAATAACAATAAAAGCCGGAATGGAGCCGCCGTGTTGCTGTTTCCGGCCGGCGTAATGACGGTTAGCCTAACACTACAGCGCAAAGAGTTTTTATTTCGGAGAACACGAAAATCACGAAAAGACGAAAAACACGAACAATTCGACGAGGAAAAATATTGGTTCCATCGTATGAAAAAAGTTCGTTTTCAGTTTTTCGTGTCGTTCGTCTTTTCGTGTGTTTCGTGTTCCTTCCGGAGAAAGTCCATTGCGCTGTCGTACTAACACACCATGCCGCCGAAACGAATACTCGTCATCGAAGACGAAACCGACATTCGGGACATGCTCCTGCTCCGTTTGAAAAAGGAGAAGTTCGAAACCCTCGAAGCGGCCGACGGACTTTCCGGACTTGAAAAAGCGTTGGCGGAGCGACCGGATCTCGTGCTGCTCGATTTGATGCTGCCGTTCATGAACGGACTGGACGTCCTGCGAAAGTTGCGAGAGAATCGGAAGTCGACCCAACTGCCGATCATCATCGTCAGCGCAAAGGGCGAAGAAAGCGACGTGATCGTCGGACTCGAACTCGGTGCCGACGATTACGTCGCCAAACCGTTCAACATGTCGGTCCTGCTCGCCCGGATCAACGCCCTGCTGCGACGATTCCATGCCGCGGAAACTCCCGCGACGACCATAAACGTCGGGCCGTTGGAAATCGACACCGAACGATTTCTCGTAACGGTCGACGGCGAACCGGTCTCGCTGACCCGTACGGAATTCGGCATCCTTCATGCGCTGGCGACCGCCAAGGGAAGAGTCCTGACGCGGAACCAACTGATCGACAAGGCAATCGGCAGCGACGCGATCGTCACGGACCGGACGATCGACGTTCACGTAACGTCGTTGCGGGGCAAGCTTGGTTCGGCGAGGGAACTCGTCGAAACCGTTCGCGGCATCGGATACCGCCTCTCAATCGTCGACGTCCGCTGAGGACGGATCGTCGCTCAAATCGTGCCGGACGATTTCGCCGCTGAACATGAAAATCGCGTCCTCGGCGATATTCGTACAGAGATCCCCGATCCGTTCCAACGAGCGACCCAGCGCCGTCAGGTCGTACCAGACTTTGAGGCGTCCGCGAAACATCTCTTCGGCGGCCAGCGTCTGGTCGAGATATTTCTTGAAGAGTTGGTCGGTGATTTCCGTGTCGGCGGCGATGATCGCTTTTGCCGTTTCAATGACGTTTTCCGTCGACGTCTCCTCGTTTTCGAGGCGCAACGAAAAAAGTCGCATGGTTTGACGGAACGTGCCGCCGACCTGTTCCGCCAACTCGAAGAACGCGGGAAACGTCGCCACGGAAATATTTTCCTTGCTCATCTTTCGGCCCCGCTTCGCGATTTTGACGCAATAATCGGCGATCCGCTCCAGGTCGCTGTTCGCCTTGACGACGAAACAGATTCGTCGCAAATCGATCGCCGCCGGTTGGTACAGCGCGAGCATTCGGATGCATTCCCTTTCCGTTTCGACTTCACGCCGGTCGATCGCGTCGTCGGAGCGGATCACGATCTCGGCGTCTTCGTCCTTGCCGCTTTCTACCGCGAACAGCGCGTCGGCGAGCGACTGCTCGACGAGCAGCGCCGTGTGATCGAGTTTCAAAAAAAGACGTTCCAAGCGTTTGACGAGTTCAGGCATTTTTCCATATAGCCGGTATTCCGGCGTTAATAACGTTGAATTTTCAGGGGACGCCGGAATACCGGCTAAATGAAACATTAACCGAATCTTCCCGTGATGTAATCTTCCGTCTGTTTTTGTTTCGGATTCGTAAAGATCGTGTTGGTTTTATCGTACTCGATCAGTTTACCGAGACAGAAAAACGCCGTCCGGTCGCTGACCCGGGCGGCCTGCTGCATGCTGTGCGTCACGATGCAAATTGTGTACGTATCACGCAGCGACCGGATCAATTCTTCGATTTTCGCCGTCGCGATCGGATCGAGGGCGCTGCACGGTTCGTCCATGAGAAGGACTTTTGGAGCCGTCGCCAAAGCCCGGGCGATGCAAAGACGCTGTTGCTGTCCGCCGGACAGGGACAAGGCCGATTTCGTGAGATGGTCCTTGACTTCGTCCCAGATCGCGGCCGAGCGCAACGATTTTTCGATGATTTCGTCCAGCGGCCCCCGCCGCCGGATTCCCTGCAAACGCGGACCGTACGCAACGTTGTCGTAAATACTTTTCGGGAACGGATTCGGCCGCTGGAACACCATGCCGACGACGCGACGCAGTTGAACGAGATCGATCCGTTTGTCGTGAATCTCTTCGCCTTCGACGCAGAGACTTCCTTCGACGCGGACGCCGGGAATCAGGTCGTTCATCCGGTTGATGCTGCGTAGGAACGTGCTCTTGCCGCAACCGCTGGGCCCGATGATCGCCGTAACGGTATTCGACTCGACGTCCATCGTGATCTTGTCGACGCCGATCTTGCTGCCGTAGTATAACGTAAATTCGTTTGCCGAAATAATGCTCATAAAATTGAGTCAACCGTCGTTTTACCCCCGGGTTCCGGCGGAGTACCGCCTACACACCGGGGCTCATTCAAGGGTATTCTATCCGCCTCTTAATTTTCGTGCAATTCGTCCTCTTAAAATAATCGCCGCGAGATTGAGCAGCAGCACGAGCAGAATCAACGCGGCGACGAGACCGTATTGATTATAGGGAACCATTCCGGCGAGTCGGTCGCCGACGGCGATATCGTACGCCGAATAGGAAAGGATCGGCGTCGGCTCGAACAGCGGGTTCATCCAGTTCGAAATTCCGCCGGTTGCAACGGCGCACGTAAAGAGCAACGGGGCGGTTTCCCCGGCCGCCCGGCTCATCGCGAGGATCGTTCCCGTCAGGATTCCCGGCATCGCGGCGGGAAGCGTTACGGTAAAGAAACAGCGGGTCGGGCTCGCTCCCAAACCGAGGGCCGCTTCACGAAATGTATTCGGAACGCTACGAATCGCCTCTTCGCTGGCTCGAATCACGACGGGCAATACGAGAACGGCAAGCGTCAACGAACCGGCCAAAATACACGGCTTGCCCGTTAAATATTGAACGATCACGGCAAGTCCGAACAGTCCGAAAACGATACTCGGAACCCCGGCCAGCGTGTCGATCGCCAGTCGGATCGTTTTCGTGACGATTCCATCTTTCGCCGTTTCGACCAAATAGGCCGCGGTCGCGACGCCGACGGGCAGCGCGAAGAGGATCGAGAAAAACGTTACGAGGAGCGTTCCGAGCAACTCCGG
Organism: Thermoguttaceae bacterium; assembly: GCA_031548665.1. Taxonomy (GTDB): domain Bacteria; phylum Planctomycetota; class Planctomycetia; order Pirellulales; family Thermoguttaceae; genus WRKP01. Next base: position 24,030 of record JAVBQW010000170.1, on the reverse strand, counting down.
ACCGATGCCGCCGAGAAAATGTCCCGCCGTCGCCGTGTCGAAAAAATATCCCCAATAAAACGTCCAACGAGAATTCATCATATCGCCGAGATTCGCTTCGAGTTTGTCGAGCATTTCCCGAATTTCAACCAACGACGGCTCGGCGAAGAGTTTTGCCCGGTCGATCGGTGTCTCGACATTTTGCGAGACGTTGCCGTTTTCGTCGAGTTGCGGTTTCCAGACGGTCGTTCGAAGAATTTCCTCGCAGTATTTCTTCGACATCGTCCAATGAGACGTTCCGTAACGAATTTCCGGCGGCAGATGTTCGATATCTTTTCGGTCTTCCGGTCCCAGCAGGCCGCCGTTGCCGTCGCTGCCGATGATTCGGTGTCGCAAACTACGGAATGCTTCGGCGTAGGTTTGGTTCGAGTCGACCGGCGTCGGCGTGCCCCGCAAGTCGAGATTTGCCGTTTTGGCCGCTTCAAGATAACGTTGCGCGACGAGGATCGTTTCGTGGGCGGGGGTTCCCTCAAGAATTCTATCTGTTGGCGCCGGCGTATCGGTTAAATGGTTGGATTCGCAGAGCGACTTGAAAGATCGCAGTAATTTTTTGGAAGATTTGTCGATTTCCTTGCGTTGCTTTTCGGCGGCGTCGAGTTTTTGTTTCAGGACGGGTTTCGTGGTTTCCGACGGCGAAACCTCGAGTTCGTGCCGGAGTTTTTCCAATATCCGATCGCTTTCCTCCCGGGTTGCGCGGTCCCGCTTGGCGGCTTGTTCCAACAACGGTTCCGGGGCCAGCCAGGCAAAACGTTCCAGCGTTTCGTAAATCGGTTTCCTCGCCGCGAAACATCGTTCGTATTCCGCGTGAACGGCGGCTGCGTCACCCCGTTGGAATTTGTTCGACAAAAAGAGCCGATGTTCGACCGTTGCCTGGAATAGGAACGCTTCCCTTCCGTTGCCGAGAAGCGGACCCAATACGACCACGAGAATCACACCGAGGAACATTACGGACAAAAATCCCGCTACCGTGAACAACCGATCGATCGAAAGTCGGAGCACGAGATGCAATCGCGGCCCGATCTGTTTGATTGTCTCGTGCAGAGCATGTTCTTTCCATTGGGAAAATTTTCGGAACGGATAAAATACAAACCGGAAAATCGAGGAAATCATCGACCTGATTCCGAATCGGCTTTTGTTGGAGAAGGATTCGCCCATTCCGGAACGAAAACCTTTCGAAAGCTGTTCGGTCAGCAGATTCAAGAGGAACGTGAAAACCAGCAACACGAAGCCGACGGCGAACAGGGCGCTGCGGTGCATCGATTCGGCCGAAGTTTCGCCCATGTCGGCGGCGATCGTCGCGGTCATCGTCCGGACCGCTTCGGAAAACGAACCGATCACGGCGGCAACGTCGTACCACGGCTTCGGAACGTTGGAGGCGTTTCCGGCGGCCATCCAGACGACCATCGTTTCGCCGACGGCCCGCATCATTCCGAGGACGATCGCCGTCAGGATGCCGCTGTGCGCCGCCGGTAAAACAACTTTCGTTACGGTTTCAAATCTCGTTGCGCCAAGAGCGTAAGACGCTTCCCGGAGTTCGCGGCCCAACGACGCCAAAGCGTCTTCCGCGACGCTCACGATGGTCGGAACCGCCATCACGGCGAGGATCATCGAGGCGTTCAGCGCGTTTGTTCCCGAGGGAAACCCGAACGTCTCCTGCAACCAGGGAGCGACGACCTTGACCGCGAAAAACCCGAAAGCGACGGACGGAATCGCGGCGAGCAATTCCATGATCGGCTTGATCCATTGCCGGACGCGGAACGGAACCATGTCGCTGAGAACGACCGCCGTCATCACGCCGAGCGGCACCGCGAGGAGCATTGCCCCGAACGTTACGAGAATCGAGCCGTAGATCATCGCGAGCATTCCGAATTCGGCTTCGGACCGCTCCGGATGCCATTCCGGCGACGTCAACGCCTTGACGATGCTTTCCTGTGCGAAAAACGGGAAACTCTTCCAGGCGATGAACGCGAAAATCGCCGACACGGCGAACAACGAGATGTTTGCAATCCGTGCAAGGAACCAGCCGCCGATCCAGTTACGGATTTTCCGCAGGCGCTGTTCTCGTTTTGATAAGAGGAGCGTCGGCCTGTTCATCGTAGTTGAAAAATGATATATTCGACATTTAGCCGGTACTCCGGCGACCTTGATAAATTCAACGTTTTAGCGCCGGAGTATCGGCTAAATGGGGGAAATGGATGATCAATAATTCGTCAACGGAATAAAGCCTTTCGCTTCGATGATTTCCTGGCCCTCTTCGGTGAGGAAGAAGTTGCAGAACGATAGCAGCGGCGAACCGGGCTCCGGATAACCGTTCGTAAAAAGATACAGCGGTCGCGAAATTTTGTATTTTCCCGAAGCGATGCTATCCTTCGTCGGCGACACGTTTTCGTAACGAACCGACTCGACGCCGGATTTCACGAATCCCAAACCGACGTATCCGAGCGCTCCCTGCGTCGTACTCACCCGGGTGAAAATCTGTGGATTCGAGTTGGCGTATTCGATCTTCGCCCCCATCTTCGCGGAGTCGAGAGCCAATTGATGGAACACCTCGTAGGTTCCGCTGGACGTATCCCGACTGATCGCGACGATCGGCAAATCGGAACCGCCGAGTTCCTTCCAGTTCGTGATTTCTCCCGTATAAATCTTCTTGACCTGTTCCTTGCTCAGGTTCCGAACGGGATTCGACGGATGGACGATCAGGCAGACGCCGTCCATGCAGATCGTGAAGGGAACCGGCATCTTTCCGGCGGCGACCGCTTTCTTGTATTCGTCGGCCTTCATGAAGCGACTCATCGCGGCGATTTCGCAGCGGCCGTCGATCAACGCCGTCGCTCCGTCGCCGGAACCCGTCTTTTTGACCGAAAATTTGAGCTCCGGCGTCTTTTCGCCGAACGCGCCCACGAAGGCGTCGACGATCGGGCCCACCGTGGTCGAACCGTCGATCCGAATCTCGTTTTGAGCGTAAAGCGAAGAACAGCACAGCGTGAGAACGCCGAGTCCGACAGCGAGAACCGTTTTCATGTTTTTCTCCTTGAGTTGATCTTGAAACGGAATTTGTCCATGAAGAATATCCGGTCGCAGTCAAGATCGCGCCAAGGAATCGTTAAGATTGCGCTAAGTTTTTCATTTAGCCGGTACTCCGGCGCTAAGACACCCAAGTACGGGCTAAATGAGGATAAGACGCCCGAGTACGGGCTAAATGGGGATGAGAATCAAACGAGTTCGACGGGAATTTTGACCATGAAGACGCTGCCTTGAGCGAGGCGGCTTTCGAGGGAAATCGTTCCCCGAAGACGTTCGACGGCGTGCTTGACGATCGCGAGGCCCAAGCCGGTTCCCCGAATCCGACCGTCGCCGGTCTTCGAGGAATCGGCTTGATAAAAACGTTCGAAGACCCGTTGTTGCTCCTCGGGAGCAATCCCGCAGCCGGAATCGCTGCAGGAAACGACGAGTCGATCGCCGTCGCGGCCGAAACGCAACGAAATGGAGCCGTCTTTCGGCGTGAACTTGATCGCGTTGTCGAGCAGATTCTGCAAAATCAAGCCCAGACGCTTGTTGTCGATCCGGAACGATTCGTCGCTCCAGTCCGATTCGATCGAAAAGTTCAGCCGTTTTTCGTCGATCTTGTTTCGGAAAAATTCTTCGATCCAGAGCCGCTGTTCAGCGACGTTGGTTCGCTCCAGCCGGGCGGGAAGTGTTTCATCTTCGGCTCCATGCAGGGCGAGCAAATCCTCGATCAAGGCGTCCAGCCGGGAAACGTGCCGCTCGACGATTTGGAATATCTTGACGAGGGTTTCCTTGTCGTCGAAAATCTCTTCGGAAACGTTGTCGAGAGCGGCCCGGATCGCGGACAGCGGCGTTCGCAGTTCGTGGGAAGCGTTGGCGACGAAATCGGTCTTCATCTTGTTGGCTCGAACCGCTTCGGACAGATCGCTGACGATCAACAGACCGGCGGCGTCTTCCTTTGCCTCGGCTTGGGTTTCGACGAACTCCAATTCGAGAAAATGTTTTCGGCCGAACAGATCGATTTCCTTGCGTTCGATTTTTCCGCTGCTTTCCGGTAATTTTCGGCGTTCGAGATACCATTCGACGATCGCGGCGCTGCGAACGAGCTCCTGTAGGAACGGTCCTTCGGCGGCGGACTCGATCCGGAACAACTTTCCGGCGGCAGCGTTGAAATAGATCACCTCGGCGGCCCGATTCATCGCGAAAATCGCATCGGGAAGGTTTTTCAAGATCGTTTGCAAGCCTTCCCGCTGCCTCATAATCGTTTCGAGTTGTGTAGAAAAAGTTCGACGCATCGTTTCGAGAGATTTCGACAATTGGTTCATCTCGAGCGGTCCGTCGATCGGCGTCGCCGGATCAAGATTTCCTGCGGCGATTCGTTTCGCCTCGTCATTGAGCAGCCGCAACGGTTTATACCAAAGCCAACTGAGCAGCAACGAAAGAAGTAGGGCTGCAAGGAGCATCAGGGCGAAGCAAAGCACGACGCCTTGGAACAGCATGCGACGGTTTTCGAGGAATCCGCCGACCGGAAAGGCGACACGGACGACGGCAACCGCCTTGCCGTCCTTCAACACGGGATCCGCCAGATATCGATAATTGATGTTCTTCGTCTTGCTGAGCCGAAGATCTTCCCCTCGCTTTCCGTCCATTGCGGCAAGAATTTCAGGCCGATCGGGCGTCAGGTGAGGCTCCATTCTTTCCGAGGAGTATTCCGAATCGCCAAGCACCCGACCATGGGCGTCGATCACTGTCAGCCGAAACTCCGGTTCCTTCGAATACGACTCGCAGTATTGCTTGATTCGATCCTCGACGTCCGGCCAGGATTTCTGGAGATCGCTCAGCACCAAGGCGAGGAGTTGTTCCTGAAAGCGTTCGGTCAGCTTCGAGGTCCGGCGATTGACTTCGAAGGACGTTGCCGTAAACCCGGTACCGAGAATCACGCCAATCAACAACAGGTTGCCGAAAAGAAGCGAAATAAAGAAACCGCGAGATGAAAACATGGAACCTGAATCGATGAGAAAAGATTTGAATATCGCTTGCGTTTTAGCCGCGCAACGCGGCAACGTTCCTTCAACGTAACACAGAGAGATTAAGATTGTATTAAGACCGCCTTTGGTTTTCCTAATTTTTTGATGAGTAATACAAGGGCAAGGCAACGGGTGGGGATTGCTCTTTACCTGGAACTGAGAAATAATGATCGAATGATTTAAAATTCCCAGAACATCCGCGTTTTATGACCCATCTGATTGACGACGAAGCTTTGACGCCGGAAGACGAACTTTTCGAGGCATCGTCCGGGACCGTCGGCGACGTGTTTCACCGAACGGTCCAACCGATTGAGGCGGGTTGGCGGCTCGACCTGTTTCTTGCCCATCATTTTTCGAATTACAGCCGGACCTTGATCCGTAACGCGATCACGAACGGCGGCGTCGTGATCGATCCGGACACCGCAAAATCGAGCGCCGGCAAACCGTCGTTCCGTCTCAAACCGGGACAGCTCGTCCGCTTCACGCTTCCGGAACTCCCCCGTGAGGCGCCGCGACCGGAACCGATTCCGTTGGATATCCTGTTCGAAGACGAAGACCTTGTCGTCGTGAACAAGCCGCCGAACATGGTCGTTCATCCCTCGCGCGGACAGTGGTCGGGAACGCTGGTCGCCGCGTTGGCGTTTCATTTCGGCGGCAAATTAAGTACGACACGGGGCCCCATGCGACCGGGGATCGTTCATCGATTGGATCGGGATACCTCCGGCGTGATTCTCGTTGCCAAGAACGATGTCATCCACGCCAAGCTGGCCGCCCTGTTTCAGGAAAAACGGATTCGCAAGGAATACTTCGCGATCGTGTTCGGCTCGCCGCATCTCGACCGCGACATGGTCGACGCTCCGATCGGCCTGCATCCGAAGGTTCGGGAAAAAATGTGCGTCGCGTCGCCGACCGATCCCGACGCCAAGGAAGCGCAAACCTTCTACGAGGTGATCAAACGGTATAAAAGATTGGCGACCGTTCGTTGCCTGCCGCAAACAGGGCGGACGCACCAAATCCGCGTTCACATGACCTACACCGGCTATCCGATTCTCTGTGATCGGCTTTACGGCGGACGCCGCCTGATTTCGAAGGAAGAGTTGACCGGTCGCAAGCCCATGGGAGTCGACGACACCCAACTCGGCGAAACGATCATTCTCGAACGCCAGGCGCTACACGCCCACAAGCTGACGTTCATTCATCCCGAAACCGGCAAAGAACTTGAAATCACCGCTCCGCTGCCGAACGATCTCCGCGCCGTCGTCGATTGCCTGGAAGAAAACAGCATTTAGTACTGCTACAACGCCAAAGCATATTTTATCAATATTTTGCCACGGAAGACACGGAAAAATCACGGAGAAATTCCTTGCATCATCTCCTTCTGTGTTCCTTCCGTGTTTTCCGTGGCTAAAAGCAATTTTAGGCTTGGCAGGGTGCTACAGCGCAAAGAGCTTTTCAATTCAGAGAACACGAAAATCACGAAAAGACGAAAAACACGAACGCTTCAACAATGAATTATTGGTTCCGTAGCAAGAAAAGCTCCGTTTCAAAAATTTTCGTGACGTTCGTTATTTCGTGTGTTTCGTGTTCCTTCCGGAGATGGTCCATTGCGCTGTCGTATTAGGCAAATTGTCGTTTTCCCGTTCTTCCACGCGTCGGAGGCCGACGCGGCGAACGACGATTTCAGCTGCTCTTGAACAATTTCCGTTCGATGCCGGGAATATAATTCGTCCACGGACTGCCGATATTGGGGTCGTCGAGCATGTATTTTCGGAACTCGGCAAGTTTCGAGTCGAGCGAGTCGATCACATGCAGGGCTTGGGCTTCAAGCGTCATCGGAAGCTTCGCGCTTTGATTTTCGTAGGTTCCGTGATGGGAAATCAGGAGATGCTTCAGGAGCATCGCGGTTTTCGGATCGAAGGGAGCCCCGGTCAATTTTTCCGTTTCCCGAATTTTGTCGTGCAGCATTTCGATACCCAACAGGGGATGTCCGAGCAGCTGTCCGATGTCGGTATAGAGCATTTCGCCGTCGCAGGAAAGCTCCCGTGTCTTGCCGATATCGTGGAGAAACGCGCCCATGAGGAGCAGGTCCCGATTCAGCAGGGGATACAGCGTCGCCAACTGGAGGGCGACCTCCATCATCTGCACGGAATGCTCCAACAGGCCGCCGAAGTAAGCGTGATGCAATTTGACGCCTGCCGGGGTCTTGCAGAACTTCGCCATGAAATCCTCGTCGATCAGGAAGCAGTCGGCGAGGTTCAGCAAATCCGGGTCCGAGATCGTTCGAAGCAGTTCTTGGAGGCGATTTCGGAGTTTGGGGATGTCGACCGCCTGAATTCGGATGAATTCGTCCGCAACGACCGAAGCAGCGTCGACTTTCGTCAGCTTCTTGGCGATGAACTGGATCGATCCCTGGAACCGTTGCGTCGTTCCTTCGGCGCGAACGTAATCGTTGTTGTCGTATTGATAAAACTGCTGTTCGGTGGCGTTCCAAAGCCGTCCGCCGACCATTCCGGTCTTGTCGGAAAGATTGAACTGGATATAGAAATTTCCGTTCTTGTTTGGCCGAAGCAGTTTTTCGGTGATCTGGTAAACCTCGTCGATCTGTTCGTTGTCACGAAGTTGGTTGATATATTTTCTCATAAACGCTGCAAAAAAATTGTCCCCAATTTAGCCGGTACTCCGCGCCCCAATGTTCCCCACAGGAAGTCTCATTTTATCAAGAAACGTCGTTCGCTTCCACCCCGTCGCCGTGGTGATGCGGCCAAGAAACAAAAACCCCTCGAAATCCGAGGATTTCGAGGGGTTCTCAAGAGCGGAGGGCAAGGGAGTCGAACCCTCAACCGGTTTCCCGGCAACTGATTTCGAGTCAGCCCGCTAACCATTCGCTTACCCTCCCCGCAGTCGATGTCATTATAGGGATTTTCGGACGCTCCGCAAGGCCGGTGTGAGGGAATTCTCCGACTCGTCTTGGATCATTGGGGAGACTCCTCTTTACCGTTCCAATCCCTTTTTTTCTCTCAATCCGCTCTTGACGCAATCCCTGTATTTCCTCTATACTGGATGATTCTTTTGGACCGTTAGACCTCGAACCCTTTGAAGCAAAATCATGGACAGTGATCGCCGTCATCAATTGGCGCAGAATTCGTTAGGAAACTGGCTCGTTACGCAATACGAAGACCTGATCAAGCCGAATAGTCAGTTGATCAGTTGGCTGACCATCGCGTTTCTCGTTTTTTTGTGCGGTGTACTCTTGACGGTACACATGCTCAAATCGAACACATCCCGGGCTTGGCAGCAATACTTCAACGCGTTCGCGTCGCCTGATCCCGAAGCGAGTCTCCAAGCTCTGATCGATTCAGGGGCTACGGGACCGATCGCGGCGCAAGCCCGGTTGACGTTCGGACAGGTTCTCTTGAGCGACGCCGAGATGCTGCTCACCACGGACAAGAAAAAGGCGGAGGAAAAGCTGGAGAAATCTCTCACGTTGTTCCAAGCGGCCTTGCACTCGACGGACAGTGAGGAGATGCGTCGCCAAGCTGTTTACGGTACGGCCGTCGCTTGCGAAACCCTCGCCGGATGCCGAACTGGAAAGAACGACCTTGCCGAAGCGGAAAAGAAATACAAGGAAGTCGCTGAACGCTGGCCGAACAGTCTGTACGGTCAACGGGCCAAAAAACAAATCGAGCTGCTCTCCAAGCCGGAGACGCGGTCCTTCTATGATTTCGTAGCTTCCATCGTTCCCGAAACGCCCAAAGACGACGAATTCAAGGTCGACATTAACAAGAAGGATCCGTTTGTCGATGGTCCGGCCGGCTTCGATCCGCTCAAGGCAATCGGCGGTCTCGACGGCATGGTTCCGCCGCCCCCGACTGACGCGGAAGAAAAAGCCGCCGAGGTCAAGGCTCCGAAAACCGAAGAGACCGTAAAAAAGGAAGAAGCTCCGAAACCGGACGATTCGAAGAAATAAATCGTATCAGCCCCAAACGTTAGCACGAGGCGATCAGGCCTTCGCCGGACTGAATCACCCAGCGCTGACGCTCGGGGCTGGTTTGTTTTGCGAATCGGACGGAACTCTTTTTTTCGTCCGTTGCCGTTTCGGCAACATCGGCGGCGTGTCTTCTGTAAAAACAAAATCGGTCGAACGGTCCTGTTCGAGGACCTGTTCGTCGACCATTTCTTGCGAGAACGTCGCTTCGATCCGTTGATCCGTCGCCGATTCCCGCACGGCGGCGCTGTCCGCCAAGAAAGCGCATTCCGTTCGATAGGAGCCGCCTTCGAGTTCCGTGATTTCAGCGGTTTCCGGTTGCTCCGTCGATGTTTCGAATGTTTCGTCGCCGATCACCGACATTTTCAGGAGCGATTCGACCGTTTCCGTGTCGGATGGCGCTTTTTTCAAGAGCGATTCAAAATCGAAATCTTTCCCTGACAATTCGAAGGCCAAAGCCAAAACGTCGGCGGTCTGGTCGGAATCGCTCGTTGTTTCCCCAACCTTTTCGCTTTCATCCATCTCGATGGGCGAAAGGGGCCCGGACTCGAAAGAAAAGCTTTCCTCGCCAAAATCGGCGTTTTCTTCCTCTTCAAAGACGTTGGGACCGGAAAAGGAATCAACGTTCGAGTCCGTCGGAATCATCTCGGGAATTTCTTCGAACGCGTCGGTCGACGCTCCGGCGTCCAGCATGTTTTCGAACACCGAATCGACTTTGAATCCCTTGGGAAGAAGCGATTCATCGAAATCGTCGGAATTGTAATGCCGCGATTCCGACGGCGATTTCGGGAACGGCTCCGCAACCGTTGGAATGATCGGTTCTTCGAGTTCTTCAGGTTTTTGGGGGTTCGGAAGGGAGACGGGCTCTTGGAAGTTTTCGACCGACGACGTTTCGGTAGGATAAAACGTCTCATCGGGCGCCGGCCTGAATTCCTCCCGCAACGGCTCGATAGAACGAGACTGATAGAGTTCCTGCAACAGCAGCGCCAGCAGGAATCCCTCAGCGATGGTAATCACGCAGAACAGGAGAAGTTTCAACAGGAAAAAAAACACGACGAACCCTCCAGGATGCCGAAAGGGACTTTACCCCCCATTATAGGTTATTCGGAGGGTTCCAGAGGCTTCTTTTCGAAAATATTCTTCTCTGTCATTTAGCCGGTACTCCGGCGTTTGCTCGACTTTTTCACGCGGCAGAAGCCGGTACAGCAAAGCTATTCGACGCTGATCTTGAAGAGCGGCTTGCCGAATTCGACGGACTCGCCGTTTTTGACGAGCACGGCGATGATTTTCCCGGAACACTCGGCTTGGATCTCGTTATAGACCTTCATCGCTTCGATCAGGCAGACCGTTTTGTCCGGACTGACGGAATCGCCGACCTTGATGAACGCCGCCGCCTCCGGATTCGGAGCCGAATAAAAGGTTCCGACCATCGGACTCTTGATGAACTGGACGTTTTTCTCTTCGACGATCACGGCAGGAGCGCTCGGCGGAACAAAAGTCGGAGCAATATTCGGAGCCGGGATCTGTGGTCCCGGAGCGGCAACCGGCACGGTTCCCCGCTTAAGCTGGATGCGCATGTCACCCTGTTGAATATCGAGCTCCGAGAGATCGTTTTCTTGCATCAATTCGACAAGACGTCGAACTCGTCGGACATCGAAGACGTCGTTCGCGTTGTTGGTCGGATTCGCCATGGTAGAAAAAAAAGGAAAAAGATCCAAAATGAACTTGGTCGCTAATATAATCAATCGACCGAATATTGGGAATCTGGATTCCTTTATTTTTCGGCATTTTTTGTATTTTGCGGCACAACTCGCCGTTCGCAACCGAAAAATCGGCAGCTTAGGAAAATCAAGGCGACTTTTTTTCTTCGATAACGATTCGTTTTGTCGCAACGGCATCGAGAAAGCTCCGATCGTGTTCGATGAAAACGACCGTCCCTCCCCGTTCCCGGAGCATGTTCTCGATCTGGATGCGGGAAATCACGTCGATATAGTTCAACGGCTCGTCCCACAGATAAAGATGGGCTCGCTCTGAAAGACTTGCGGCAAGCAACACCTTTTTCTTTTGTCCGGCGCTGAATCCGGCAAGATCGTTCTCAAAATCGTTCCGATCGAATCCGAATTTATGCAGGATCGCTCGATAAAAGCTTTCGTCCAGTTCGCGCTCCTCCAGGAATTTTCGTAGCGATCCGACGAGAAACGAGGAGTCTTGAGGAACATACGAAATTTTCAACGACGGCGGAACGACCCGGGAACCGCCGTAGGAAAAAATCTCTCCGGCGATCAGTTTCAGGAGGCTCGACTTTCCGCAGCCGTTTCGGCCGCAGAGGGCGACACGGTCTCCGGCGTCGATCGACAACGACAGGTTGTCGAACAGCGGTTGGTCCGGTTCGAACCGCAGGGAAACGTCGGTCAGGTCGACGAGGCGGGTCGAATGGAACCTGAGCGGCGAAAACGATAATTCGTCGTCGACTTCGACGTTGCTGAACAATGCCGACTTGGCGTCGACGGCTTGTTGACGTCGGGCGTCCGCCGCTTTAGCCCGATTCATGATTCCGGCGGCTTTCGCTCCGATGAAGCCGCGATCGACGGGCCCGTTGCCGTATTTTTCTTTTTCGGCCCGCCCGGACCATTCGGCGGACCGTTTTCCGGCTTCTTCGAGACGTTTGATGTCCCGTCGCAACTTCCGGTCGGCCGATTCCTCGAATTTGTCGCGGTAGTCTCGATTTTGCTGCCAAGTCGAAAAGTTGCCCTGAATCAGTTCGACGTCGCTCCGGTTAATCGACAGAACGTGATCGACGCAACGATCCAGCAACGTTCTGTCATGGGAAATCAGGATGAAACCGGATTTACGGTCCAGATAGCGGGCGACCGTTTCCCGGCCTTCGAGGTCGAGATGGTTCGTCGGTTCGTCGATCAGCAGAAAGGACCTGCCGTCCAGGGGCCGTGGCGGACGGCCGGTCGGAGCTGCCGCTCCGGCGCGATGGGGCGCCGGACCGTCGCTTCGCTCCCGGTCCGGACTTGCCTCCAGAACGGAACAACGATTGTATTTGGGAAGGAACAAGGCGGCGAGGAGAACCTTCGTTTTTTCGCCGCCGCTGAGCGTTTCGAAAGGCCGTTCGAGCACGCTTTCGGAAACGTCGAGCAACGAGAGCTCCCGCTCCAGTTGCCAAGGTTCGAATTCCGCGATGCTTTCGACGACCTGCAAGGTCGACCACGACTCGTCGTCGACTTCGTAAGGAAAAGATCCCAGCGGAATCGGAACGTCGATGTTGCCGTCGAACGGCAATTCGCCGAGCAGCAGCCGAAGCAGCGTCGTTTTTCCGCGACCGTTCCGGCCGATCAGGCCGAGCTTCCAACGGGTATCAAGCCGCAGCGAAACGTCGTCAAAAAGAAGATCTCCGCCGTCGTAAGCGAAACTCAAGTTCGAAATATTGATGGTTGCCATGAAATGAATCGACCGCCGCCCACCGCTTGCGTTTGAGCCGCGCCAGCGTGAAGAGAGTACGGTAAAAAAGCGACAAAAATAGAAAACGACCGCAACGAACGAAAACCTCGTCGTCGAAATCGAACCGTAAAGAAAACGTCGCTTATTTCATTGAGTGAGAACCGTTGAACCAAGAATCGTCAGTCGGGAAGCGTTCTTACCGACTACTGATATTATCGACCGGAACGCGTCCGAAGTCAAGTCGAAAAATCGTTCGGAGTTTTCGACGCTTCCATCCGGGGGCTACGGCGTCGTATTGCTTTTCGGCCGCCTACATCCCCGGCTCTTTTGTTGTCCGTGGCGTGTTCAGGATCCGCCGACGAGGGCGAGACGTTTGCGGTCGAGGCTGAGAACTTCCAGTCGCGGACCGTTTTGGTAGTCGTCGAAGGCCGTCATCGCCAGCTTTTGGCCCCAGAGGGTCGGATATTTTCCGTTGATACAGGCTTGACAGAGTTCGCGTTCGCCGAGACCGATCGCTCGGGAAACAGATTCGATCGGCAGATACCGCAACGAATCGGCTCCGAGATCGGCCGCCATCTTGCGCTCGATTTCCGGCGTAACCTTCCATTCTTCCAACGGCGCGTCGTTCATGTACTGCGGCACGAAAAGTTCGCCGTAAGTCGACATGTCGACGCCGTAAAAGCACGGCCCGATGATCGGCGGACACGCGGCCCTGACATGGATTTCCTTCACGTTTCCGAGCTTGCGAATCCGCTGCAGGAGCACGCGCATCGTCGTGGAACGGACGATGGAATCCTCGACGAGGAAAATCTTCTTGCCTTCGAGCACTTCACGGAGCGGTGTGTATTTCGTTTCCGCCTTCCGGAGCCGATACTCGCCTCCTTCGATGAACGTTCTGCCGCTGTACCGGTTACGGATCAAGCCTTCCAGCGACGGCACACCGAGCGTGTACGCCATGGAGTCGGCCGCCGCCTTGCTGGTATCCGGTACCGGAACGACGATCGTATCCTCGTCGATGTCAACGTCGCCGGCTTCGACTTCCAGCCGGGCGAGTTCTTCACCGAGCCGTTTTCTCGCCATGTAAACGCTCTTGCCGTCCAACGTGCTGGCGACGTTCGCGAAATAAACCCATTCGAAGAAACAATGGGCTTTCCGTTCCTGTTTTTCGGCAAACCGCTCGATCCGAATTCCCTTTTCGTTGACGATGACCATTTCACCCGGCTCGACGTTCTTGATGCTCTCGGCGGAGAATCCGAGATTGAACAGAGCGACGCTTTCACTGGCCGCCGCGAAGAGGGATCCTTCCCTGGCGTAGAGCAGCGGCTTGAATCCCAGCGGATCCCGGGCGATGAACATTTCGCCCAGCGCGTTCATGAAGACCATGCTGTAGGCCCCGTCGAAAAGAGCCCCGAGGCTTTTACAGACGTCCAGCAAATTCGGATCTTCCTGCGGCGACAGGGCCGCGCAGAGAAAATGCATGAAAATCTCTGTATCCGTTTCCCGAGCGAGATAGGTGTTGCCGTCGTTGAGCAGCGACTCACGAAGACTGTTGTAGTTCGCCAATTGGCCGTTGAAAGCGAAGCTGAACCATTTATGTTTCTTGATGTGGTGTCGCTCGAAGGGTTGGGCGTAACTCCGATCATCCCGACCGCAGGTCGCGTACCGAACATGTCCGATGGCGGCGCGACCGGCGTATTCTTTCATCAATTCGCCGAAGTCGTTCCGTTTGGTAAAATGGAAAACTTCAGAAACCGCTCCGACCTCTTTATGCGTGTCGATCAGCTGTTTCCGGAACGGCGAATACGTCGTCATACCGGCGGCGAGTTGGCCGCGATTCTGTAGATCGAGCAGCATTCGCGGGATCAGCCTGGAAACCTCCTCACGCCCCTGTGCCGGACAGAGCGGCGACGGATCGCCGTCAGGAAAATGATAAACCGCAACCACGCCGCATTCTTCGTGTAGTTCGCTCATCGAAAAGGAGAGAAGTGGAGAGAATTAAGAGAAAGTCGTCGATCTCGAACGACGTCCGTATTATATCGGACCATCGGGATTTCGTCCAACCGGGTCGAAAAAAAAGCCGATGCTTCGAATTTCAGTGTTCGTGAGAATGGATCAATGACCGTCAGGGAGCGTTTGCCGTTTGGGAGCGAAAAAAGAAGCAACATCCCACGGAAAACCTTATATTATTCCGAAAACCGGCGACTCCCAACCTGCCCCCGTTTTGCAAACGCTCACCTCGTTGTTTCTCCAACCTTTTCGCTTTCGTCCATCTCGATGGGCGAATTTGAGTTCAGATGTCGACGATCATCGTTACGGGACCGTCGTTGACCAGTTCGACGTGCATTTCCTGGCGAAAGGCGCCAAGAGCGGTCAAGACGCCGTGTTTTTCGACCTCGTCGACAAAGAAACGATAAAGCCGTTCGGCGTCTTCCGGTTTCGCGGCCTCCGTAAAACTGGGACGCCGGCCCTTGCGGCAGTCGCCGTACAGCGTAAATTGGCTGACGACCAGCATTCGGCCCCCGGTGTCGAGCAGCGAACGGTTCATCTTTCCGTCGACGTCCTCGAAAATCCGAAGTTGGACGATCTTCGCCGCCAGCGCCGCCGCCGTCGTCTCGTCGTCGCCGACCTTCACGCCGAGCAACACGAGAAGACCGCTCCCGATCTCGCCGGTCGTTTCGCCGGTCGACGGCAATGTGACGGAAGCCCGCCTGACACGCTGAATACAAGCTCGCATCTTCAAATAGAGTTATTGTATACTGCGAAACGGCATTCGTCTGACATTTTTTTGGAAAGGTTTTTCCGTTTCGCCTTTTTTCGTAAAGTCAAATAATGTCGAAAGATGAGCCGACCAACGGGAGGCGGCGCCGACGAGGCCGAAGGCGACCGCCATACCGTGCTACGGTATAGTCGTCCTACGCCCTGAAAGGGCGATGCATAACAGCCTCGGGCAGAGCCGAAGGCACCGCCCGGGGGTACAGGATTCCCACTCGAACGGTCGCCCTGAAAGGGCAGTGCCTCACCGGTTTTTCCCTTGCCCTTCAGGGCGGCTGTTGGAAAAAGGGAATCAATATCCCAAGGCGGCGGCGAATACGCCTTGCCTTGGGCTATTATGCTCTGGCCTTTCAGGCCGAAAATTCATCCCGGACAATATATCTCTAAACGCTTTCAATGACAAGCGTCGCGGACCCTTGCCAAAAACGGCGATCTCGGCGAAAATGGTAATATGGATACTCTGACGATCTGTTTTTTGAGCGGAGTCTTGCTTCTTCTCTTGGCGGCGACGCTGTCGGTGCTTGCGCTGCGCCGTTACGTCG
The DNA here is from genome assembly GCA_031548665.1 of Thermoguttaceae bacterium. Lineage (GTDB taxonomy): Bacteria > Planctomycetota > Planctomycetia > Pirellulales > Thermoguttaceae > WRKP01. The sequence goes on along the minus strand of JAVBQW010000170.1, from coordinate 8,212 downwards.
ATTACGGCGTCGACCCGGCAGTCGTCGACACGTTTCGGTCCAGAATTCGCGCTTGGTGGGTGCTCTTCGGCTCCCTCGTTTGCGCGTTCTGGTTCGGACATTTGGCGACGACGCTCCTCTTTTTCGTTCTCGCGATCTGCGCCCTCCGGGAATATATCACGCTGACGCCCAAAAGTCCCGTCGACCACCAAACCCTGTTCTGGATTTACGTCTTTTTTACGCCGCTCCAGTTTATCATGGTCGGCATCAATCAGGATTGGTTCGTCCAGGAGTTCGGGTTGCCGCCGTATCGGATTTTCTCGATCCTGCTGCCCGGATACGTGTTCCTCGTTTTGCCCGGCTTCATGGCGACGTCAGGCGATCCGAAACGATTTCTTGAACGAACCGCGAAACTTCAACTCGGCTTGATCGTCTGCGTCTACAGTTTGAGTTACGTTCCGGCCCTGTTGACGCTGAACCTGCCGCAACCGCTCGTTCCGGAAGAAACGGTAACAGCCGAAGTTCTCGATCACGGGCTCGAAAAGACAATGCTTGACACGCTGGCGCCGCCGGATACGGTCGTCGTTCAGTTGACGAACACGCCGGACGAATCGTCGCCGCCAAAACTCTCCATCCTGCCGACGATGAGCGTCAGCGGTCGACATTGGCGGCTCCTTTTCTTTTTCATCGTGGTCGTCCAACTCGGCGACGTGTTCCAATATCTCTGGTCGCAAGCCTCGGCCCGACACGTCGTCGCTCCGAACATCAACGCAACGAGAACTTGGGAAGGCGTCTTCGGCGGCGCGGCGACAACGGCCCTGCTCGGCGTCTCGCTCTGGTACTTCACGCCGTTTCCGAAATGGTGGGAGGCCGGACTCATCGCTTTGGTCGTTTCCCTGATGGGATTCGCCGGAAACATGACGATGTCGGCAATCAAACGGGACCGTGGCGTCGGCGGCTATGGTTCGCTAATTTCCGGACACGGCGGAATCCTCGACCGGATCGACTCGCTGTGCTTTGCAGCGCCGGTCTTTTATCATCTCGCTTGGATTTTTTCACGACAGTAAAAGAAGGAGCAAGACGCGCTGCGCGACACGGTACAAACTGGCTGTTTGTCCATTTGACCGGTACTCCGGGCCGTTGGGACGCTTTAACGGGTTGTATCGCCAAAAAAGCGACCAATTTGTGCCAAGGTAGAGTATAAAACGCAAGCGGTACTCCGACGTTATCGAATGCCGTCCTGGCAGATGAACGCGAAATCCTGACTGTATTTCGGCGGCGGCGTGATCGGTCGGACGTCCTTCCAACTTCTCGTCGTGAGATCCCGAACGATTTGTTCCGCCTTTTCAACGGCGTCCCGAAGATCGTCGGTCGTCCACGACGTCAAATTCTGTCCCGTGGACTGCGTCTTTTTCGAGATGTTGATATATCCGAGCCGAATCGTTTCGTCCGGAGCGGCGTAACCCGTTTGCCGCAGAATATATTGGTATAGCGGCAATTGGAAATCGAGCCAGACTCCGGCGGCCGTTCGATGAACCTTCTCCGGGTCCGGATCGGAATTCGATGTCTTGTAATCCAAAACGACGATTTCCTTCTTCGCCTTGTTGCGATCGATCCGATCGATTCGGCCTTTCAGGAGGGCTCCCGCCAACAAAGGCGGATGGTTCTTGTCGGGAGAGTATTCGACGTCTTCGATTTCGTATCCGTCTCTTCGCCACGCCGCCTGCCAGGTCGCGAATCCGCTAAGCCGGGCTTTGGTCCGTTCGATCTGGATCGCAATGGTCGCCCGCGGATTTCTACCGAATCGGTTCACGGCGTAATCGTTGACTTGGGTCAAGAGAAAGTCGCGAATTTCCTCGACATTCCGGGAATTCCTGACGGAACTCTTCTTTTCACCGAAACGACGGAGAACTTCATGGAGGATGTTGCCGAATTCAAAAGACGGCAACTCTTCGGCAAGGTCGTCGATCCTTCGGAGATAAAGTTGTCTCGCCAAATAATATCGATACGGACATTGAAGATATCCCGAAAGCTCCGTGACGCCAACCGCTTCGATCGGCTGGGCCGGTTCCGGCAATTCAGGGATCCGGAACGCGTGTTCCTTCTGTTGGCCGGGATGCAGCGACCGCTTGAGTCGGACCCGGGGTTCCGGTTTCATCTCGTCAAAGAAGCTCCGAACCCGCCGGGCGACTTTTTCGTTGTTTTCCGACGCGAAAAAAAAACGACTCGGCAAAACGGAATCTCCGGCGACGGAACGACGACCGCCGATCAAATAAACGACGCCGTCGTTCCGATGGGATTCGAGTAAAACGGTCAGAGCGTAAAGGTCCCGAGCGCTGCGGCGTCGGTTGTCCATGATTCCGAGTCTCTGCCGCAACGCGTCCGGCAGGAAAATATCGGAGTTCGCGAACGAAGGAATCGTTCCATCGTTCATTCCGGTAACGATCACCGCCGGCGCGTCGTCCATCGCAAGGTCGAGCCAACCGATCAATTCGATCGCGTTCGAAACCTCAGCCGGTGGAACATGCGCCGTTTCGAGTTGCGTCAAGAGAATTTCGAGCGATTCGGAATCGTCGAACATCTCCGGCAGTCCGACGGGCAGGGATCGAAGGGCTTCCAACTGTTGTCGAACGACGTCGACGGCGTCTCGGGACTGCTTGTTTTGGTGGTCGCCGAAAAGTCGATCGAGAGCCGTTTCGAGTGCTTCGAAACGGCGTTCCAGCGGCAGGGGAACGGATTCCTCGCCAAAGAGCGGCAATCCGAGGAGTTCGTGAAGCAGCGTTCCAATTTTCTGGAGCGCCGTGAACGATTCCTTGACGGTCGACTTCCATGGACCGTCCAGCGTCAGGGGAAGAAACTGATTGTAGTATTCGTCCAACAAAGTCAGCAGATCCGCGAGTTTCGCTTCGGGAACGTTTTCTTTGAGGAATCTTTCGACGTCGGGATGCCGGACCAGCTCGGCGAAGTCGCGGAAACGTCGGGATTTCAGGTATTTCAGCAGGACTTCGAGAAAACGGTAGACGGCGGTCCGACGGATCGGTGTTCCGACGACGAGCCGGGAAGGGAGTTCCCCTTGCCGAAGACGTTGTTGGACGAAGGGAACGACTTCTTTGTCTTGAACGCCGACGACGATTTCGCCGGTTGAATATTCTCCGCCGAACGACGCGATTTTTCGCAGCACGGCATCGGCCTGATGCTCCGGTTGCCAGGCGATTTCGATGCGGTCGTCGTCGATCTCGACGAAAGCATCGCTCCAGGCGTCGGCGACGAGACAGCCGAATTCGTCAAATCGGGCTTGAAGTTTTTTGTCGTCTTTCGGGGCGAAAATCAAAGCCGTAATGAACGACGAGAATTTTTTCAAGATTCCTTTCTGCAGCCGATTCATGTCGACCAGACCGACGAGGTAGAATTTTTTCTTTTCGTCCGTCAATTTCTGGCGAATCCGGTTGAATTCCTCCGGAGACTGTCGGTCGATGGCGAAGAGCCGAGCGCTCTGCAAGTCCCAAAGTCCGAGTTTGTCGAGAAACCCCGGGTTGGCGGAATCGTCCTTGGCGTAGCATTCCTGAAGCCGGGCCAACGCTTTCCAACGAGGAACTTCGCTGTCGACGCCGATTTCCTTGCAGGTTGCCGCTACCTTGAGAAAATCGATTCCTTCGGCGGCGAGTTCGTAATGCAATCGGGCGAGCATCCGACCGAAGGCGAGACGAGCTTCGAATCGGTCCGGCGTTTTCGGCAACAGGCGATCCAAGGACGCCTTGTCTTCGATCCGGAGCCGATCGACGGCTTCCATCCAGCCGAACCATTGCGTAACGTCGTCGGCGACCGGTTTCTTCATCTCGTAAAACTGTTCCGGCAACGAATCCGGTGTCAGGAATTCCGGCGGATACCAAGCCGGATCCGGAAGCGTCGCTGCTCGTTCCGCCAGGATTTCTTCCAGCCGGTTGACGGCCCTGCGGCCCGGCAGCACCAAGGAAACGTTCCGCAAATCGAGTCGCCCGTCAACCGTATGGTTCGCAAGCAGATAATCCGCCGCCAAATGAAGAAGCGGTTTGCTCCAACCGAGAAAAGCTCGTTCCATGGTAATCCCGTTGTTCGTTTCAAAAATTTTGTTTCCGCCCAGCCGATCGCTTGCGTTTTAGCCGCAAAGCGCGTTGAAATCGTTCAAACATCGGCTCCTTGTCCGATCGTCACGAGAACGAGCGTCGCGGCGATTTTTTCGATGCCGATCCGGTAAAGGCTTGCGATGCCCTTACGGTAGGCGTCCATCTGATCGCGGTAGGCTTCGACCAGCGACGCAACATCGTCGCCCTGATCGGATTTGTAGTCCAGGATCTCGATTTCCGTGATTGTTCCGGCGGCGTTGCGTTGAACGACGAGCCGGTCGATCGAGCCATGCAAAATCTTGTCGCCGCTCCAAACGGCAAAGCGGCGTTCCCGTTCGAGTTCGACTTTCGGAGCCGAATACCGGGAACGCGACAGAATTTTGGCGATTTCAGGTTTTCGACAGGATTCGTGAAACTTTGTGACAACGTCTTGAGCCGTGAAGGAAAGCGTTCGCCCCCGAAGGATTTCCTCAACGATTCGATGCAACGATTGATCATCGAGTTGCCCGGATTTTTCGTCGAGCCAAACGACGCCGTGTTCGAAGCAAGCATGAATCGCGGTCCCCCACAGCAACGACTCTTCTCTGGTCCGAGCCGGCGTTGCGGTTTTGCCGGACGATTCCGAGGGTTTCGCAACGGCTTTGTGAAGATGCGACGGAACAATACGCGGAACGTGTCGAAAAACTTTCCGGTCCGCCAGACGGCAATCCAATTCGCAAATTTCTTCAATCGGAGCGGAAGACTCCGTCGAGGGAATTGTCGCGAACCAATTGGAATCTCCCGTTTCGAACAGAACGTTTGTGGGAGAGCTTCCCTGCCGGTTTTTCGGCAGGCCGGTACGTAGGACGCCTTCGTAGGTTTTTCCGGAGTAATCGGGATCACGTGGCGGAACGATCATCACCAATTGGCGAACGGCTCGCGTCAGGGCGACGTAGAGTTCCGACAAGGATTCCTCAACTTCGCCCTGAATTCGCCGTTCGAAGATTTTTTGGTAGGATTCCGGTAGGAGAGGTTGCAAGGATTGGCTGACATATCGCAAGACGAGGTTGATCGGCGTCGTCGGATCCTCCGGAATTTCGTGTCCGACGACGATATTCGGCGTCGTTCCGATGAAACTACGGTCAAGTTCGGGCAGGACGACGAAATCAAATTCGAGCCCCTTTGAGCCGTGAACCGTCATAACGTGAATATTCGTCGCGTTCGGACTGGCGGCGCTTTCGGCCTTGACGCGTGAAACAAACGCTTCCGTTCGAATTCCCGAGGCTTCCTCGTCGAAACGGTAGGCGAGTTCCAACAATTTTTCAAGACGTTGAAATTCGCGAGGGTCGCAGAACGGGGCCAAAATTTCCAAAAATTTCATGACGACTTCGCCGTAACCGTGGTCCGCCAAATCCTGTCGAAGTTGTCGGGAGCTTTCCAAGGCCTTAAATTTGTCGTCGAACTTCGGTAATCCGAGCAATTCCGCGAGCGGTCCGTTGGCAAGATGGAATGTCGCTGTGCCGTCTCCGGGATGGTCGGCAAGAACCATCGCCGACAACACATATCGAACAGCGAGGGAATCGGCCAACGATCCGCCGCCGCCGCTTGCCTCGATACCGCGTTTTTTGAGTTCGCCAACGATTTGGCCCGCCATGTCGTTCGTTCCGACCAAGACGCCGAGCCCTTTTTCCAGCGACGGCCGTTTGTTGAGAATCGCCGCCAGTTCGGCGATTCGGTCGACAACGTAATCGAGATGAGCTTGTTCCTTTGCGGCGTTGACGGCGGCCCGACCTTGGGCGACGATTTCCGGATCCGGTTCGTAAAGAGATTCCTCCAACACGCAATACCCGGTTGCCGTGTTGAAGGTTTTGTGTTCGTTGAACCGCTTTTTCCAGGCGATTCCGGCGGCCTGCGAAGCGGCAACGACGGCCGTATTACGTTGGATGCCGCCATCCTGAACGAGATTGCCCTGTGGATCGATTCCGCCGAATAAGAAATTGACCGTGTCGATAATCGGCTGAACGTTGCGTCGGGTTGCGTCCATCGACAGGGAAACGATGTCGATTCCCTCCTTTTTCAGCTTGCTTTCCATTGTGTCGAAGATCGCCGCGACGCCGCCGCGCCAGGAATAGATCGCCTGTTTGACGTCGCCGACGCAGAAAAAAGTTCCGTCTTCGTCCTTGGCGACTTGCCGTGCCAAGGGTTCAAGAACGTCCCATTGCGGCTTCGACGTATCCTGAAACTCATCGAGCAGCAGGTGTTCCGTTTCGGCGTTCAACCGATGATCCAACGAATCCTGTTTTCCGCCGAAGTCAAACGACGAAACTTTTCGGGTAATGTCTTCAAAACGAAATTTTCTTTCCCGGATCATGATCGTGTCGAGCTTTTCGGCGACCAGATTGAGCAGATCCCGAGTTGCCGCCGTTTGATCGATCAAAATCCGAATCTGAAGTCCCTGAGCGTGTCGCGTCAGCGTTCGAACAACATCGAAAATGATGGGAGCGTCAAGCCGGACGTTGATTTTGCTTCGAGAATAAATACAGTCCGCCGCGTCGTCCGTCAAGGTCGCCAAAACTTTTTGGACCAGCGTTTCCTCAAGGAAAACGTCCCAATTTTTATTCCGAATGTGTTCAATGAGTCTGGAATGGATCGCGACAAAATCCTGAACGGGCTTGATCGGTTTGGTCTTCGTTTTCGGCAGATCATCCTCATCGAGGTTTTCGAGCCGTTTCAGCTGGACCTCGACTGCGGCGTCGTCAAGCATTCCGGTTGTCAGATCCTTCAATTTTTCCGGCAGATCGTGATTCCAGACGTCCGGAGTCGTCTGAGTGCTTCGAGCCAGAGGGAGCCAATCTTTGGCAAGTCGGGCCAAATCTTTGGTGATCGATGACTCTTCCTGCCCTTGCTGGAGGAGATACATAAGATCCTTGGCCTTGTTTCGCGCGGAATCCTCAAAAACTTCGCGTGCCGCCTCGTCAATCAGTCGCTCGAAGTCGGAATCCTCGAGAATTGTCCAACCCGGCGGCAATTCCAGTTCGAGAGAAAAAACCGAGGCGATTTTATTGTAATACGAGTCAAGGGTTCCGACACGCATCCGATAAAGGTTCCGGGCCAAATCAGCCAAGCGCCGTTGAAGTTCTTCCTCAATCTTCGCCGTTTGGGGATAGCACAGATCTTTGCCGAGAGCATCACGCTTTGGCTTGTCGAGCGCGATGTCGGCGAGTTTCGTAAGAATTCGATCGGAAATTTCTCCGGCAGCTTTTCGAGTAAACGTCGACGCAAGAATTCGATCAACGACGTCGTCGATTGAAGGGGCGTCGAAAAGCAACTGTAAAAAACGGTTGCTTAGTTGATAAGTTTTACCCGATCCCGCCGACGCCCGAATGATTGTATTGCTCATGATCACGAAAAATCTCTTGCGTTTGCATAACAGCCGGAAGGGAGGCGGTACTCCGGCGTACTGACGGAGTGGCTGAATCGACTCACTCTTTTCCGTCAGTACGGCGAATACGCCTTCCTTCCGGCTGTTGTATTGTACACAAGAAAATAAAAAAAGCGACGCTTTCGCATCGCTTTTGCCCTGAGTACAGGTAAAATAAAAAACCGGCGGTACCTACTTTCGCCATTTGTCGACTATCATCGGCTCCGAAAGCTTAACTTCTATGTTCGGGATGGGAATAGGTGTGACCTTTCGGATATGACCACCGGAAATTCTTGGCTGGACTTATTCAATCCAACCAAGACTTATACAATGGTATAGCAAGAGTGACATCTTCGCTTATATCTTCCGTTTCCTTTCGGTCACGGCTCTGATCAGGAGTATTAGATATATGTGATCAAGCTTTCGTCCATTAGTATCGCTTAGCTGAAACCATTACTGGCCTTACACATGCGACCTATCAACCTGGTGGTCTACCAGGGGACTCTCACATTGCTGCAACGAAACCTCATCTTGGAGCCGACTTCACGCTTATATGCTTTCAGCGTTTATCCATTCCGTAGATAGCTACCCAGCCGTGCCACTAGCGTGACAACTGGAACACCAGAGCTACGTCCAATAAAGTCCTTTCGTACTAAGATTGAACCTCCTCAAGTTTCGTGCGCCCACAGCAGATAGGGACCGACCTGTCTCACGACGGTCTGAACCCAGC